>JAIDEF010000328.1 GCA_029054965.1 Eubacterium sp. | reverse complement strand
GTCTTTATATGCACTATTCATTACCATATTTTTATAAGCATCCTTGCTGAAATAGCAGGAATGTGCCTTTTCTCCATGAACAAGCAGTACCGCACTTCTGATTTCACTGCTGTAATGCAAAATCGGCATATTCATAAAAGACATCGTGCCGGTCACATTCCAGCCGTTATTTGAATTAAGCGAACGTCTATGATAACCTCTCTCCGTTTTATAATAATCATAATAATCCTTAACAAAGAACGGAGCATCATCAGGGAGCGGGTCAACAACGCCGCCGCCTGCTGCATATGCAGAAGTCTTATAATCCTCTGTTCTCTGCCTATTAAAGGCTTTTTTCTTTTCATATCTGGCTTCTTCGCTGTCCTCACTGTCAAAATAACCCTTCGCATTCACTCGGCTCATATCATACATTGTCGATGCAACCGTTGCCTTTATTCTGGTATCAAGTGCAGCAGCATTAATTGCCATTCCGCCCCAGCCGCATATACCGATGATACCGATTTTTTCAGAATCAACATTGTCCTGAACCGACAAAAAATCAACAGCAGCCTGAAAATCCTCCGTGTTAATATCCGGTGAGGCTGTATATCTTGGCTGTCCGCCGCTTTCACCCGTAAAAGATGGATCAAAAGCGATTGTTAAAAAGCCCTTTTCAGCCATTGTCTGTGCATACAGACCTGAGCACTGCTCCTTAACAGCACCGAAAGGACCGCACACCGCTATAGCAGGCAGCTTTCCCGCATAATCCTTCGGTTCATATAAATCAGCAGCCAGTGTTATACCATATCTGTTATGAAATGTAACCTTTTTGTGATTGACCTTATTGCTTTGCGGGAAGGTTTTATCCCATTCCTGTACTAATTCCAACTTTTCTTCAAGCATTTTACTGACCCCTTCTTATAAATTATTATATTCTTCATCACTTACCGGCTCACACCATTCATTAGAGGTGTTTTCACCAGGCACCTCAATTGCTATATGACTAAACCAGCAGTCACGAGCAGCACCATGCCAATGCTTAACATTCGGCGGTATAACAACAATATCACCCTCTTTTAATGAGCGTGCATCTTTTCCGTATTCCTGATACCAGCCCTTGCCCTCAACGCAGATTAATACCTGCCCTCCGCCTTTTTCAGACTTATGAATATGCCAGTTATTTCTGCACCCAGGCTCAAATGTAACATTTGCAAGAAACAGATTGTCCTTTGCAGGATTTGTAAGTGGTTTCAAATATGAATTACCGATAAAATACTGTGCAAAAGCGGTATTCGGCTCACCTATTCCAAACATTCCGCCATGCTTTTCACAGCATTCAACATCGGCATAAACCTCTTTCGCCATATTGAACACTGCCCATGCATTTGGCCAGCCTGCATAAAAAGCAGCGTGTGTTATGATTTCAGCCATCTCCTCTTTTGTAATCCCATTGTTTTTTGCTGAAATCAAATGGTATTTCAATGAACTGTCAACCATTCCCTTACCCATAAAAACACACAATGTAACAAGGGATCTGTCCCTTAAGGATAATTTATCCTCTCTTGACCACACCTCACCGAACAGCACATCATCATTAAGCTGTGCAAATTTCGGTGCAAATTCACCTAAGGCATCTCTGCCTGCTGTCTGTTTAACCATAGTCCTTCATCCTTTCATTTTTTGTTAACTCATTCTAAGCACAACAGCATTTACATTTGTTTTTTTCACAAATAACTGCCTTTGCGTTTTCGTCATCAATAATAATCTTATCTGCACAAGGCACCTCTATATGACCGCAGTAAGGATTTTTAATACTGATTACAGGGGTGACAATTGTTGCCTGAACATCTGATTTTTCAAAGCACAAATCAGTATCAATCATTTCACAGTTTATAAGCCTTATATTTTTGCAGTAGCAAAGGGGCTGCGTACCGATTATTTTACAGTTTTCAAATGTTACATTTTCGCTGTACCAGGCAAGATATTCACCCTTTACAACGCTGTCCCTTACCACAACATCCTTTGCATGCCAGAAAGCATCCTTAGTTTCAAATATACAATTTTCAAAAATAGCTTTCTGCACATACTGAAATGAATATTTACCGCTGAAATCAACATTATTGAGCATAACATTCTCTGCCCTGAAAAGGAAATACTCGCTTTTTGCGGTACAATCATTCATAACAATATTTTTCGCAAACCAACCGAACTCAGGCGAAAGAATATCACAGTCAACCAGCTTTATCTCTTCACATTCTCTAAGAGCCTTTATTCCGTGAATCTTAGTATTTTCAATTTCAATATTATCTGAATACCAAAGTGCCGCCCGGCAAAGCTCTGTCATTTCACTGTTTTTAATCTTCACCATACTGTTATGCCAGAATGGATAACGAAGATTAAAAAAGCAGCTTTCAGCCGATATATTTTTACATTCCTTAAGTGCACTTTCACCATCAGCAGGACCGTCAAATGAACACTTGCTTACTGTCAAATTCCTGCTTCCATACAATGCTCTTTCAGCATCAAAGGTTTTATTCTCAATAAATTCCATATCAGTCACCGCTCTCCTTTTCAATTATGTACACCAGATAATCAAGGCAGTCTATGCATTTCTGATGCCTGTGCAAATCATCAAGAAGAGTGACACGGTGATCGGCAAGTTTTTTCATACAAATCATTAAATCACCTTCTTTGAGCTTTTCCATAAGCTCATCAATATCCTTATTACTGCAGCCTGCATCAATAAGATTTTGCATAATTGCTTTTTCATCATCCAAATAACTACTCATATAATCACTGCTTTCCTTGATATTATTATAGTCGGCAGATTTTGAAATTACAAATACTTATATTGAATATAGCATTATGCTTGACAGGCATAACAAAATTTGATATGCTCAAACCGGTGATATTATGGAAATCAGAGTACTTGAATATTTTCTGGCGGCAGCGAGGGAGCAAAGCTTTTCAAAAGCAGCAGATTCGCTTCATTTAACACAGCCAACGCTGTCAAGACAGCTTAAAGACCTTGAGGAAGAGCTTGGCAAACAGCTCTTTATCCGAAGCAGTAAAAAATTATCTCTCACTGATGACGGTATGATTTTAAGAAAACGTGCAGAAGAAATACTTGATTTGGTGCGAAAAACAGAAAATGAAATTAATAATAACAATGAACAGATTTCAGGCGATATATATGTGGGAGCAGGCGAAACAGATGCAGTACGCATTCTTGCAAAATGCTTCAAAAATCTTATAACCAATCATCCTGAGCTTCATCTGCATATAGAAAGCGGTGACGGTATAGATGTACTTTATAAGCTTGACAAGGGCCTTGTTGATATTGCCCTTATTCTCGGCAGCATTGACACCTCAAAATACAACTATATAAATCTGCCTGTATATGACACCTGGGGGGTGCTTATGAGAAATGACAGCGAGCTTGCCCAAAAAGAAGTTATCACTGTTGATGACCTTGCCGACAAACCGCTTATTATTTCAAGACAAGCACTTAATAAAAAAGAAATAAACAAATGGTTTAACGAAAAAGCAGACAAGTTGAATATAGTTGCAACATACAATTTAGCATATAATGCATCATTAATGGCTGAGGAAAATATTGGTTATGTTCTGACTCTTGACAAGCTTATAAATACAGCAGACAGCAATCTTAAATTTATACCTCTTTATCCTGACACAACAATTGATATTAAATTGGTCTGGAAAAAATATCAGATAAATTCAAAAGCTGTTGACAGATTTATCAAGGAGATTGAAAAGATAAAATAATTATTATATAATATTAAAAACAGAAAGAAATGAGGATATTGATATGGCTGCACAAATCATCGCCGTAATAATTTTCGTGATAATGTTTGCACTGATTATTATGGATAAAATTCCGCGTCAATGGGTTACACTCGGATGCGGATTGGCAACAATTGTAATTGTATTCGGAATTTGTATGAAAAGTCCTGATGCAATTATAGAAACACTAAATATTAAAAGCATTTTTACCACAGATTTCTGGCTGGTGCATGGTCAGGCAGAGGAAAGCTCAGCAGGAATAAACTGGGCAACAATAATATTTATTGCCGGTATGATGGTAATGGTTGAGGGTATGGCTAAGGCTGGCTTTTTCCGCTGGCTTTGCCTTACTATTGCTAAGGCTGTAAAATACAAGGTTATGCCAATACTCGTTACATTTATGATAATGAGTGCATTTCTTGCAATGTTCATTGACAGCATAACGGTTATACTTTTCTTAGCCGCTGTCACCGTTGAGCTTTCACAGCTTCTGAAATTCAATCCTGTTCCTATGATTCTTGCTGAAATTTTCTGTGCTAATCTCGGCGGCTCTGCAACAATGTGCGGTGACCCTCCGAATATTATTATCGGCACAGCACTTGGCTACAGCTTTGCAGACTTTTTAACAAACACAGGCATAATTGCCGGAATTTCACTTGCTGTTATTGTGGCATTTTTTTACTTTGCATTCAAAAAAGAGCTTACTGCAAACAGCAGTAATTCCGTTGACCCTTCAACTTATCCGAATCCAAGTGATGCTATTGAGAGCAAAAAGGATTTTATTGTCAGCACAGTAATATTCATTATAGCAGTAGTTCTTCTTGTAACTCATGCTCAGACAGGACTTACAGTTGCATTTATAGGTGTAGCGATTGCAGTCATAACTCTGCTTACTTCATATAAAAATATCGGCTATATTTTAAAAAGAGTTGATTACAAAACACTGCTGTTTTTCATCGGACTATTCATTGTTGTGGGCGGTCTGGAGCAGACAGGTGTACTTGAAATGATTGCCGAGTTTATCGGAAAAATCTGCGGCGGAAATATTCTTATTATGATATTCGTTATCCTCTGGATTTCTGCAGTTGCCAGTGCGATTGTTGACAATATTCCATTTGCAGCTACAATGGTACCCGTTATCAAAACTCTTGCTGTAACATCAGGTTCTGATTTGGGTGTACTTGCCTGGGGTCTTGCAATCGGAACAGACATTGGAGGAAGTGCAACACCAATCGGTGCATCTGCAAACGTCGTCGGAACATCAGTTGCGGCAAAGGCCGGTCATCCTGTAAGCTGGGGCAAATACTGTAAAACCGCAGTTCCTGCAACTATTATCGTTATATTAATTGCAATGGTTGTTATTAAATTCAGATACTTTTAAGGAGGGCATAATATATGGATAAGCAAATGATTATTTCAATAGGCAGAGAGTACGGTGCAAACGGTCACTTTATTGCAGATAAGCTGGCTGAAAAATACAACCTTCCTGTTTATGACAGTCATATGATTGAATACATTGCCAAAGAGAAGAATCTTAATCTTAACGACCTGAAAAAATATGATGAAAAAATGAAAAACAGATTGTTTTCACGAACTGTTGATGGTCACAGCAGCTCACCTGAGGATGCAATTGCCAATATGCAATTTGACTTTTTGAGAGAAAAAGCAGCAGCAGGAGAAAGCTTTGTTGTTGTGGGACGCTGTGCCAATTCGGTTTTAAGGGATAACCCTAATCTTATCAGCATATTTGTTACTGGTGATATGGAGATAAAAGCAAAAAGAATTTCATCCCTGTTTGGTGTAACTATTAAAGAAGCAGAGGCAATGATTGTTAAAAACAATAAAAAAAGAAAGCAGTACCACAATCATTATTCAAAGGAAAAATGGGGTGACTCACGCTATTATGAATTAACAATCAACACATCAAAAATAGGTATCCAGAAGGCTTTTGAAATCGTTGACACATATGTTCAAAGCCGAATGATATAACAAAATTAACGCTAAAACGGCAGTGTATTACTGCCGTTTATTTTTTTACAAAACGCCTATTGACTTTAGTATGATTTCGTACTATAATATCTCAAGCAAGTACGATTTCGTACTATCGGAGGTTTATTATGAAGATTTGTGCATCAAAAGAAATAAAACGCTTTAATCATCTGATTAGCGAAACAGAAGCTCTATATCATGAAATATCATTAAAATTAGGCTTGTCCGACAGTGCACTGTCTATTCTTTACACCATATGCAACAATGGTGAAAGCTGCCCTCTGAATGAAATATGCCATATCTCAGGCATAAGCAAACAGACAATAAACTCATCACTGCGAAAGCTTGAGGCTGATGATATCGTATATCTTGAACAAATCGGCAGCAAAAGCAAAAATGTCTGTCTGACAGAAAAAGGAAAAAGCTTAGCCGAAAACACCGCAATTAAATTAATCTCTGCGGAAAATGAGATTTTATCATCATGGTCGGAAACGGATGTTGAAAAATATCTTGAGCTCACCGAGCTTTATTTAATTGGGCTTAAGAAAAAATCAGAAGAATTTTAATGGAGGGAAAATGAGAATTCAAATATCAGACAGCTTTAATTTTAAAAAGCTGATACGTTTTACAATACCATCAATTATTATGCTTATATTCACATCGGTTTATGGTGTTGTTGATGGATTTTTTGTATCAAACTACGCAGGCAAAACACCATTTACGGCAGTAATTTTCATTATGCCTTATCTTATAATACTCGGCTCCTGCGGTTTTATGTTCGGCACAGGAGGCGGAGCACTGATATCAAAAACAATGGGTGAAGGCAAAGGTGAAAAAGCAAAAAAATTATTTTCCCTGATTGTCTACTGTTCAATTGCCTGTGGAATTCTGCTGGCTGTTCTCGGTTTTATTTTCATAAAGCCTATTGCTTCTCTGCTTGGTGCAGAGGGTCAATTATTAACAGACAGTGTTACCTATGCACGCATCATTTTAATTGCTATTCCCGCATACATTCTTCAATTCGAATTTCAATGTCTGTTTGTCACCGCAGGCAAGCCATCACTGGGACTCTATGTAACAATTGCGTCCGGAGTGACCAATATGGTGCTTGATGCCTTATTTGTTGCAGTATTTAAATGGGGGCTTGAGGGTGCTGCGGCTGCAACAGCAATCAGCCAATTTGTCGGCGGTCTTATTCCGCTGATATATTTTGCCTGTCCTAACAGCAGCCTTCTGAGGCTTGGAAAAACCAACCTCGATATCAAATCATTAATTAAAACCTGCACTAACGGTGCCTCTGAGCTTATGAGCAATATCTCAATGTCACTTGTCAGTATGCTTTATAATGCACAGCTTCTAAAATATGCAGGAGAGGATGGCGTTGCCGCATATGGTGTGCTTATGTATGTCAGTCTCGTATTCCAGGCTGTTTATATCGGATATTCAGTAGGAGCAGCACCTATAATCGGATACAATTATGGTGCAAAAAATCACAAGGAGCTCAAAAGCCTGCTTAAAAAAAGCCTTATTCTGACAGGGTGCTTTGCGGTAATTATGCTTGCCGCATCTCTTACTTTGTCAAAACCTCTGTCATATGTTTTTGTCGGCTATGATGAGGGGCTGTTTAATATGACTGTCCATGCATTTTCAATATTTTCTTTTTCCTTCCTGTTTTCGGGCTTTGCAATATTTGGCTCATCCTTTTTTACAGCACTTAACAATGGTCTTATTTCAGCATTAATTTCATTTATGAGAACATTGGTATTTCAGGCTGCAGCAGTTCTGATTTTTCCTCTGATATGGCAGCTTGATGGTATATGGATGTCCATAGTTGCTGCTGAATTTCTGTCAATAATTGTAACAATAGTATTCATAAAAGCAAACAAGAAGAAATATCATTACTGATATTTCTTCTTGTTTCATATTATTCTTTATTCACAAATTAATAATCCATAACCCTTATGTCGGTTATAAACAATCTTTGTTTCACCGTCAATACCGAGATAAACAAAAAAGCTGTGACCAAGCATTTCCATCTGTACAATTGCTTCATCATCTGTCATCATCTGCGGTGAAATATTTTTCTTTCTTCTTATTTCAGCAGAGCCTGAATCAAACTGCTCAAAATTTTCCATTGAAATTTCTTCGTCAAAAGGCTCCATTGCAACGGCAATTTCATCAATACCGCCCTTTCTTTTTTTATCAACAAGAAAGGTTTTCAGCTTTCTTAGCTTACGTTTTAAATCATCAACAGCCATATCAACTGCCGGCTCAATTCGATCTGCCGTTGCCTCGCCCTTTACAAACGAACCAATATTCAAAACTGTTATATCGCACTTATAGCCATCCTTTTTCTTAGCTAATGTTACGTCAAATGCCGCTGAATCCGGCAGCATTTTTTCAATTCTCTTAAGCTCCTTGTCAATACCGTCCTTAGCGCCCTGCTTTAATTCAAAGCCTCTTGCTGCAATGTTAATCATAATATCATTCCTTTGCTGTGAAATCAGGGATTAAAACTATTCCCTGTAATTTAATTATATACTATTTTATAAACAAATAACAGTATTTACATTGCACCTAAAATTTGGTATAATATTTGGGCAATAAAAACCAAGGAATTTTTATGACAAAGAAAAAACGCAATTTAATCGATAAGCTGAACACAATGCTTTTCGGTAAGGATTTAAGAATAACTGAGGGTGAACCTTATACAGAGATAAGGAAATACGATTTTTCCTCCTACTTCCCTGTTGAGAATTACATAAAAAAGCAAGCAACACCCGAGAAAAATATTTATAATATAAATGATTACGGTGCAGATACTGATAAAGCAGATAATGCACCGTTTATTAATGCTGCAATAAATGATGCAAACAGAACAGGCGGAACTGTCTTAATAACAGGCGGTGAATATGTAACAACAACAATTGTTCTAAAATCAGGTGTTACTCTGTTTATTGCCGATGGCTCATCAATCATTTCAAATAAAACAGGCAAGGGCTATGATAAACACAGAGCAATTGTATATGCAAAAAACTGCAGTAATATCACAATAACAGGCGGAGGTAAAATCTGCGGTAACGGTCATCTTTTCGGCAGAAAGCCTGCTGCTGAAAGCAACAATACAAAGCCATCCGATTATATTGATGTTATAGAAATGCGCCGTGACTACCGCTCACAGCTCCGATTTGCCCACGAAAGCAAATATGGCGGTCCTGTAACATTAACAAATTGCAGCAATATAACAGTAAAAAACATTATTATTGAAAACAGTGCCTACTGGACATTCAAGCTTTCAAACTGCAATAAGGTTAATATATCTGATTTTGTAATCAATAACAACAGGAATGTAGCAAATGCCGACGGCATAGACATTGCGGGATCAAATGATATAAGCATTAGCCACTGCTTTATTTCAACCGCTGATGACGGAATAGTAATAAAAAATGCAATATGGCTTGGCAATACTGCCGCTATGAACAGCATAACCATTACCGACTGCGAGATAATCAGCAGAACAAATGCCATTAAGGTCGGAACGGAAACGACTTATGATATAAGCAACATAAGTATCAGCAATTGCAGACTTTTTATGACGGATTTATATCCCGGCTCGGTTTCAGGGATTTCACTTGAAGCCTGCGATGGCACAAAGCTGTCAGATGTTAATATAAAAAATATTATTATGAACCGATGCACCTGCCCTGTTTTTATTAGACTTGGTAACACAAACAGAGCTGCAGAAGTAAACGCACAAAGCGCCAACGCCATTGAATTCGGTGCAAAAACACAGAAAGGCGGAGAAACGGATAAAAGACGCTTTGACGGAGCAAGTGAAATAAAAGACATTCACATTTCCGATATTAAAGCCGATGGTGTTGAGCTGCCAATCATTATTGCAGGCTATAAGCAAAAGGGTAAAACCAAAAGAGTTAAAAATATTACTCTTGAAAATATAGTTCTCAATTATGCCAATATACCCGAAACTGTTGACAAAAGATTATTTATCCCGGAATATGTCAAGGTGTATCCCGAATGCTGGAGATTCAGAAATCTTCCTGCCTATGCCCTTTGGATAAGGCATGCTGAAAACATAACGATAAAAGAATTCACCTGTAATCACCCATTACCGACATGGAAAAAGGAAACAATAAAAATCGACTGCATTTAAATAAAAAGCGTCAGGTAAAAAAAGATTACCTGACGTTTTCATTTTATTCATTTTCGCTTGTCTGCTCAGTAGTTTCAGGCTCCGTAGTTGTTATAATTTCACCATAAACCTGAAGAATAACCTCGTCACCCTTAGCAACGGTTTCACCGCCCGCAGGTGCCATACCATGATTCTGCTTTACAGTATTAACAGCATAACCCATATCATTATAAATCTCAACTGTTGAAACGGTGAATCCAGCCTCTTCAAGCTTTTTCTTAGCCTCCTCAAGCGGCAGTCCGCCAACATCGGGAACCTGAGCAGTTTCAATACCCTTACTTACTGTAAGAACAATCTCAGTGCCCTCAGTAACGGTTTCACCCGCTTTAACACTTTGTTTAAAGATTATTCCTTCCGCTGCTTCCTTGGAATACTCTTCCTCAAAAACAATTTTGAACTGCTGATTCCATGCACCGTTATTTTCAACATTACTGCGGTTATAACCTGCATCAACGAAATTAGGAACATCATATGAGCCAAGTGTAACTGTTTCGCTTGGTGTATCCGAATCATCACTGTTACCCCTTGTGAGAATAACTGCACCTGCAACGGCAGCAGCAATAATACAGATAACCAGAACGATAATTGTTATTTTCTTACCCTTACTGCCCTTATCCTCTGTTTCATAGTCGGCAGGATATCCGCGATAATCATCTTCCTTTTCAGGCTGAATTTCCTTAGGCTCCTCTTTAGGAACAGGCTGTGCTGCAGCAGCCTGCACAGACGGTGCTGCATTAAGCAGTTCCCTGAAAGAGCTTACTGTCTGTATACGCCTTTCCGGATAAATCTGCAGACCGCCGCCAAGCGCCTTAATAATATGCGTAGGGATATTTTCCGCAATGCTGTTAGGAATCATCAGCTTATCATTTGTTTCTCTCGACTTAGCATCAGGAGGATTCTGACCCACCAAAGCTCTGAAAACACAGGCTGAAAAAGCATAAATATCAGTAGCAGGGCACATTTTATGATTATTGTCATACTGCTCAAGTGCTGTATAACCCTCATTAACATTAAACTCAAGCTCTGATGCAAAGGCATTAGCCTCTGAAATACAGAAGCCCTTTAATCTGATTTTACCATCACGGCAAAGCATAAGATTATCAGGGCAGATACCACCGTGAATTATACCATTTGAATGAAGTGCTTCAAGCGTGGTCAGCACAGGCATAAACATAATCTGTGCCTTTTCCCAGGTAATATGACCATCAGGAATTCTGAGCAAGAACTCCCTAAGACTGATAGAATCAACATACTCCATCACTGCATATGCTGTTGAATTAGCCTCAAAAACATCATAGGTTGTTATAACAGCCGAAAGATTATGCATTTTTATTATTGCAGTCCATAGATTTATAAAAGAAGTTTTGTACTTGTCAAAGCTGCTCCTGTATCTTTCTCTGATATGAATATCGTTATTACCCTCAAGACGGTTAGCTATACCTTTAGGCAAAAATTCCCTTACAACAACAATATTGTCAAGCTGAGTGTCATAGGCCATATAAGTAACAGCATCACTGTCGTGGTGTGAAACAGCACCTATAACATACCTCTCATTAAGAACGGTTTTCGGCTGTTATAACAACCTATGATGTTTTTGAGGCTAATTCAAC
>JAIDEF010000327.1 GCA_029054965.1 Eubacterium sp. | reverse complement strand
GAACTGTAGAGCGAATGTTAGTAAGCTCCTCCATTAACTGCTCATCAATATGAAGTCTGCCGGCAGTATCAAGGAACACATAGTCATTACCATGGTCCTTCGCATATTTAATTGCCTCCTCGGCAATTTTAACAGGGTTTTCAGTACCCATTTCAAAAACAGGCACACCAACCTGCTCACCCACAACCTGAAGCTGTTTAATAGCTGCAGGACGGTAAATATCGCAGGCTACAAGAAGAGGTCTATGACCTTCTTTTTTCAGTTTAAGAGCAAGCTTTGCTGAGTGAGTTGTTTTACCGCTTCCCTGAAGACCGCACATCATAATGACAGTCGGAGGGTGGTTGGCAATTGCGAGCCTTGACTCATTGCCGCCCATTAAATCGGTAAGCTCCTCGTTAACTATTTTGATAACCATCTGACCGGGAGTAAGTGACTCCATAACATCGGCACCGATAGCTCTCTCTGTTACCTTAGCGGTAAATTCCTTTGATACTTTATAGTTAACATCTGCTTCAAGAAGTGCAAGGCGAACCTCACGCATTGCTTCTTTAACATCTGACTCAGTTAATTTGCCCTTGGCACGTAATTTTTTAAATGAATTTTCTAAGCGTTCGCTTAATCCTTCAAATGCCAAGTAATCAACTCCTAACCCTCTTTAAGGAAAGAGGCAAGTGTTTTTATTCGGGCAACACAGTCATTGATTTCCATTGAAAGGGAGTGATTCAGATTATACTCATTAATAATCTCAGCACACTCAACGATTTCGTCAACGCCCTTTTTCATTTCATTAAAGCGCTTTGCAAGCCCCAGATGCTCCTCCATATCAAAGAGCTGAGCCTCGGCACGCTTGATTGAATCCCTGACACCCTGACGGGTTATGCCCTCATTTTCAGCAATTTCGGAAAGTGAAAGGTCGTCCTCATAATAGTAGACTAAAAAATCATGCTGCTTCTTTGTGAGCATTTCACCATAAAAATCCAACAAAAAAGGAATTTCAAGATTTTTAGCCAAACAGACCTCTCCTTTCATATACTTAATAAGTGTAAAGCAATAATCTTTACAGCAAGGTGTATTATACTAAAG
>JAIDEF010000326.1 GCA_029054965.1 Eubacterium sp. | reverse complement strand
GTTAACCGCAGGGTCGTTGGGTCGAGTCCAACTTGGGGAGCCAAAGAAACCTCACAACAATTGTTGTGATGTTTTTCTTTTTAGATAATTGATTTTAAAACCATTTTTCCTTTTAAATATAAAATAATTTATAAACATTATAATTGATATGTTATAATTGCGTTAAAACTTATTATGGTGGTAAGAAATGAATTTTTATGACTTAGGAAAGAATATTAAATATTACCGAACAGATAAGCATTTATCTCAGGAGGCACTTGCTGAGAAAGCTAATCTTTCTGCAAAGTATATTAGTCATTTAGAGGGTGGTTTCAGAACTCCGTCATTAAAGACTTTAGTTAAGATTGCTAATGCTTTAGAAATTTCTTCTGATTTGCTGCTGTTTGAGTTATTAGACAATTCATATTGTGCGAAGAATTGTTTTCTCAATAATAAAATATCTGAATTATCGAGTGAAAAGCAGAAGCTTATTTATTCAGTTATTGATACAATGATAAAAGAATTGGAAGATGTATAGATTATTTGGTTATTAAAAATACTCTTATAGACGTGAATTTGTAAGTTATATTGACACAGTTATATAAATATGATATCATAAAATTGGAAATAATTATGTTTTATTTATATTTATCGAAAGGAAGTGTCTTAGTGATGATAAGTGCAGAAAACAGGCGTTTACGCATGATTTTCAAGCTTATTGCACCACTGATGATGCTTCTTATTTTTTTGCCTGTATTTCCTGCTTACGGGCTTGACAGCAATTATGTTATAAGTGAATATAATGGTTGGATTGATATTGATGAGCGTATTGATTTTGAAAAGAAAAATTCAGGATTTGACGGCTTTTTAAAACATATAGCTGATGAAGAAGATGGTTGTTTTTATATGTATTTTTCTTTTTATGATACCGGGCTTGAGGGATATGATGACGATAATACTGTGATAAGTTTTTATATATGGAATGATATTAACAGCTATTGTTTTTCGGTTAATAAAAATGGATTTGTAAATACCGGTGCTGATGAGCAGAAAAATATCAGGCTTGCATATAATTTTGATAATTGTTCAAACAGTCGCTGCGGCGGTGAAATTTTAATCGGTTTTGAACTGCTTAACAATACTGACAGGGAGCAGTATAATCATATTAGGTGTGAGTATGCAGGTGGAAGCAACAGAACGGCAGTGTTGTTTAATGATTGTGGACTTGATATGTATGTTGAGCCTACAGTAATGGTGAGTTCGTCTAAGGCTTCAAAGCCTGAAAAATCTACCGCTGGAAGGAAATCTGTTTCGGACAGGAATAGCAACATTGAAAATGAAACAGAGGTTAAAGAAAAGTCAACTAAATATACACCGACAGGTACAGTGAGCAGAAATACAAAAAACGAGCAGTCAACAAAGTTCAGTGCAAGTAAAGTTTATTCATCCGGTATAGCTAACAATGGTGAAAAAGAAGAGAAAACAGTTTTAAATGAAGCTGAAAATTCTGTTGGTACTTATCGAATGTCAAAAACCGCTGTTATTATATTATCAGTAGCAGGAGTTATGATAGCAAGCGGTATAGCATTTGTTATTGCAGGTGCTGCTGTTAAAAACAAAAAGCATGAAACAGCAGAAAGTCCTGATTTAGTAAGTGAGTAGTGGCATCCTGCTTAATGCAGGGCTTTAATTGTATCGTTTCTATTGACTTTAAGTGAATAATATTATAAAATTATATCAGCTATCCAAAGGAGGATATGGAAATGAAGGTTATTAAAAAGTTTTTAGCGGTTGTAATTTCTGCAATACTTGTTGCTCTTTGTTTTGCAGGATGTTCCAAAAGCGGTCCTGCTGACGAAATTACAGCAAAAACTATGCTTATTGCTTATACAGAGGATAATGCACCATTTGTTTATGAAGAAAATGGTGAGGTTAAGGGCTTTGATGTAGAGCTGTTTGAAAAAATCTTTGATAATGTTAAGAATGAATATAAGAATTACAAATTTGTCAAGGTTGATAAGGATTACAAAATCGGTGAGGATGTTTATTGTGTTGACGATGCCGGTGAAAACTGCATTGCATATGTTATGATTGGCGGAGTTCAGAAGGATACAGGCTCTGTTAATGAAAATTATACCTTCAGCGAGGATGTTATCAATAACAGAATAATCACTGTAACCACAGATAAGAGCGGTATATCAAGCTATGCGTCACTTGAAGGCAAAGCTATTGGTGTTGTTACAGGTGCTGCAAAGACTGCTTTAGATAAGCATACAGCAATCAAAAACGGCTGCAAGGCAGTTCAGGAATATAAGGCTGAGGATATTTCCGCAGCGTTCGCAGACCTTGATGCGGGTAAAATCAATGCGCTTGTTGTTGATGAATTTGTTTATCATACTGCTGAGAAGACTGCTGAGTATAAAATTCTTGACGGAGAGCTTGATAATATCAGTTATGCTTATCTGTTCAAAAAGTGGGATTGGTATAATGATGCAATCAATGAGGCTATTTATGAGCTGAAGAGCCCTGATTATAACGATGCTGATGAATTTACTCCTATTGTTGAAAAGCATTTCGGCTATAATGCTTCAAGCTTTGATTATACTCCTTCGGAGAAGAAATAATATAATGGTATAAGAAAAAGAACTGTTCATCTGAACAGTTCTTTTTGTTTTGATTAATTATTTAATAATTGTTCCCATTGTGTTTGGTGCCATACCTGCAGCGTTTGATTCGTCAGTATCAATGTGCATTGCCAGTGCATAGCTGTCTGAAACTCTTACAACAACATCGCCGAAGGTTAAGTTTCTTCCGTTAGCTGTAGGAATTTCAACCTGAACGATTTCACCATTTGTCAGACCCATTCTCTCAGCATCTGCAGTAGTTGCGTGAATGTGACGTTTTGCAGCAATAACACCTTCTGTGAGCTCAACCTCACCTGCAGGGCCAACAAGCTTGCAAGCACCTGAGCCTGCAACATCACCGCTTTCACGTACAGGAGCAGCAACTCCGATTGAACGAGCATCTGTTAATGAAATTTCAACCTGTGTTGCATTTCTGCATGGACCGAGGATTGAAACAGCAGGGAATTCGCCCTTTGAGCCTACAACCTTAACTCTTTCATTACAAGCATACTGTCCAGGCTGTGAAAGCTCCTTTTTAACTGTTAATTCATAGTCTTTGCCGAATAAGGTTTCCAAATCCTCTTTTGACACGTGAACATGACGTGCAGAAATTTCAACCAATACCTGATTATCCATTTTATTTTCTCCTTAATAAATTATTGTTCGTTCAATATTTTATACCTATTTACATTGTTTTTCAATAGTTAATTTGATATAATTATTTTTAGTTATAATTTTAGTATATAGGTGATGAATATGACATTAGATGAATTGGAAGTAAAATGTAAAAGCTGTACTGCCTGTGGTCTTTGTGAGGGCAGGACAAACCTTGTATTCGGTCAAGGCAAAAAAAATGCTGATATAATGCTTATCGGTGAAGGACCCGGAGAAAATGAGGATTTACAAGGTAAGCCTTTTGTCGGCAGATCGGGTCAGCTTCTTGATAAATTTCTTGCAAGCGTTGACTTGTCACGTGATAAAAATGTGTATATTGCTAATATGGTTAAGTGCAGACCGCCTAAAAATCGTGATCCTAAACCTGAGGAACAGGATGAGTGTATTAAATGGCTCAGGGAGCAGTTTAAAATCATCAAGCCTAAAATCGTTGTTTGTGTAGGCAGAATTTCAGCGCAAAGGCTTATTGACAAAAATTTCAGAGTTACACAGCAGCACGGTGAATTTATTGATAAAAACGGTACTTTATTTATGGGCACATACCATCCTGCCGCTATTTTGAGGAATCCTAATAACAAGGAAGCTGCTTTCGGTGACTGGTTGAAAGTAAGGGACAAGATTGAAGAGCTGGGTATTGAGATATAGCTGTTCATAATTCTTAATGATTTCTTAATTTTTTCTTGGAGTTATATTTGAAATGAAATGTTTTAATAAGTACAACGGATTTAGGATTAGTTCGTTGGGGGAGTGAAATATGAAAACAGTATTAGTTTGTGATGATGATGATGCAATCCTTGAGTCACTGCGGATTTATCTGAGCGCTGAGGGTTATAATGTTTTAACCGCACAAAACGGAATAGAGGCACTGGCACAGGTGCAGGATAATGATATTCATTGTGTTGTGCTTGATATTATGATGCCCCAGCTTGACGGACTTAAAACAACGCTTAAAATCAGGGAGAAATATAATTTTCCGATTATTCTGTTATCGGCAAAGAGTGAGGATATGGATAAAATCACAGGTCTTGGCTTTGGTGCTGATGATTATGTTACAAAGCCGTTTAATCCCTTGGAGCTGGTAGCAAGAGTTAAATCACAAATCAGACGATATGTTACTCTCGGCAGTCTTGAAATCAAGGAAAGTCAGCTTGTTACAGGCGGAATTATTCTTGATACGGATACGAAAAAGGTAACTGTTGATGGGGAGGCCGTTAAGCTGACTGCAATGGAGTATAAGATACTTGAGTATCTTATGAGGAATATGGAAAAGGTGCTTTCCTCCTCACAGATTTATGAGGCAGTGTGGGGTGAGCCGTCATATTCAAGTGAAAAAACTGTTACTGTTCACATTAAAAACCTCCGTGATAAAATAGAAATTAATCCTAAAGACCCGAAATACTTAAAGGTGGTGTATGGTCTTGGATACAAATGTGAAAGAATATAAATATTCAATCTGGACTAAAATCGGCTGTATTTTATTAGCACTTGTTACTTTTACAGCAAGTGTGGGAATGGTTGCCAAAACAGTTATATCTGCGGTTTATTGTGAGGATATGGAGGGCAGTGACTGGACAGAAAGCGGTGAGTTTCAGGGCTCCTTTTCTACGGATGTGGGGTATATTGTTCATCACGGTTATTCCAGTAAGCTGGATGAAGATTTCAGAAAATCAATTAAAAGCCAAAAAGATACAGTGGTTGAAGATGCATATAAAAAGTATCTTGATTTGAAAAGCAGGTACGAAAGAAACCTGTTAGCAGAAGATGATTATTATGATGAAGAATTTGATGAGTGGGTTGAAGTTACTACTGTTGAAGTAAATGAATATATTTCTGTACAGCTTGAAGAAATTACGGCAAAGCATATTTCAACAAATACTTATTTTGAAGTTAATTTTTATGACGTGCTTAATAATTCCTCTACTGATGAAGAAAAGGAATATATAAGCAAGAAATTTGATGATTGGGCAGACAGCTATACAGAAAGTAATCAGTTATATAGCGATGATTACTTTAACTATCGACAGGATGGTTATCGCAATTCACTGAAATATTATGTGACTTACGATGAGGATATCCGCACAAATTCTGACACCGGAGAGCATTTTGATGAAAATACCTACAAAGAAAATAGCCAGGTGTATTTTATTTCCAAGCACGGAAAGATAGAGAGCAAGGGAATCAGTGATTCGTTTGCTAAGAATATTTATGAGTATTATATAGAAAACGATGAATATGCACTTAATCAGGATGTGTATGTTTTCATTCAGATTCCCGATGTTCATCCTTCGCTTATAACATCAATTAGATTCTGGAATGACCGTTATATCAATCTTTATTATTTTAATGATACTGCAGTAAAGGCAGACAGCATTCTGGTTAAAAATATCGGCGCTTGTATTGCACTGCTGGCAATTGCTTTTGTCAGCGGAATTTATGTGCTGACTCTTGCAGGTAAAAAGACGGATGGCACAAACAGACTCAGCTTTGTTGATAAAATACCGTTTGAAATTCATTTTATTATAAGCTCTATACTTGTTGCGTGTGCCGCTGCTCCGTTTGCACTTGGTGCAAAGTATTTGTCGAACGCTTTTTCAAATCTGTTTTTACTATTAATCATTGTATTTGCTTTTGCTTGCTGGTTGATTGTGTTTGAATTTTGCTACTCAGTAGCCCGCTATGTTCATAGTGACAGAAGAATAAGGGATAATTTCCTGATTTATAAGCTTTGTGTGTTAATCAAAAGATTTTTTAAATCAATGGTTAATGCTTTTGCCTATAAGCCTAAAACAGTAAAAACCAAGTCGATTCTTTTAACAGTTCTATGGTTTGCTGTTAACCTTCTTGTTATGGGTATTGCTTATCTGTGTTCATATGATGCAATACCATTTTCAATAATCATTCTTCTTGCAGATGCAATTGCTAATGTGCTGATAATGATTAAGGTTATTAAGTATCTTGTTGACCTTGACACAATTATTGATGCCTTCAGTCAGCACCAGGAGCCTGTTATTGATATTGACTCACTGCCAAAATCCTTGCAGCTTCTTTCTGAAAGTATGAAGTATACTAATACAGAGCTGGAGAACGCAGTGGCAAAGGCTGTTAAGGATGAAAGATTAAGAAGCGAGCTTATTACAAATGTTTCACATGATTTAAAAACTCCGCTTACATCAATTATTACTTATGTTGACTTGCTGTCAAAATGTGATATTGATGACCCTAAGGCGCTTGAATATATTGCTGTTCTTGATGATAAGGGTGCAAAGTTGAAAAGACTTATTGAGGATTTGATTGAGGCATCAAAGGTTACAAGCGGCAATGTTTCCGTTAATCTTACAACAATCAATCTGTCAGAGCTTTGTCTGCAGTCAACTGTTGATGCTCAGCCTGATTTTGAAAAGGCAGGTCTGGATCTGATTGTTAAGGATTGTGAAAAGCCGCCTGTAATTTCCGCTGACGGTGCAAAGACCTTCAGAATTATTGAAAATCTACTTTCTAATGCAAGAAAATACAGTGCCAAGGCATCACGAGTTTATGTTGATGTTTACAGTCAAAATGGTTATGGAATATTTGAAATTAAAAACATTTCAGCGCAGGCACTTGATATTTCACCTGACGAGCTGACGGAACGCTTTGTTCGTGGTGACAAGTCGAGAAATCAGGAGGGCAACGGACTGGGATTGTCTATTGCCAAGGAACTTTGCAAGCTGCAGAATGGTGAGCTTGAGCTGATAATCGACGGTGATTTATTCAAAGCAAGAGTTAAGTTACCCCTTGCTTAGATGAATTGCAGGGACGGAAATATCCGCCCGCAAATGACCCCCTGTGAATAACAGGGGGTTAATCTTTTTAAAATTTTTGTTGCATTTTCGCTTTTGCAAAAGTATTCATAGTGAAAGGAGGATGAAAATGACCGGTCATAATGAAGAACAGATTAAAATTGTTAAGCGTAACAGCAATATGGTTTATCGCCTTGCTTTTTCTCAAATGAAAGATAAGGAAGATGCGGATGATGTTTATCAGGATGTGTTTTTGAGATACCTTAAAAATAACCCTTGCTTTGAAAGTGCTGAGCACGAAAAGGCATGGTTTATTCGTGTAACGCTAAACTGCTCAAAAACGAGCCTCAAGTCATTCTGGAAAACACGGGTAGCGGAGCTTGATGAACGCTTTGAAGCAGAGCCTGTAAGCGGTGATGATTTATCCTTTGCACTGAATAAGCTGTCAAAAAAGCACCGTGCCGTCATTCATCTTTTTTACTATGAGGATATGAGCACTGCTGATATTGCCCAGGTTTTAAAGCTTAAAGAAGGCAATGTTCGTATGCTCCTGACAAGGGCAAGGCGAGAACTTAAGAAAATTTTAGAAGGAGAGGATTGCTTTGAAAAAAGAGTATAAAGAGCTGTTTGATAATATTAAGCCTGACAGTGAGCTTATGTATGATACATTTAATAAGGCAGATGAAAAGAAAAAAATTCCTGTATTTATGACAAGGAAAGTTGTGGCAACCGCTTTGATGATAGCTGTTCTGGTTGTTGGCGGTGGTTTTGGTATTCATCAGATTAAAGAACCGAAAGCAATTGAGGAGATAGAAAATACCACAGGTATAGTTGGCAATCTCCCGTCAAGTGACTTTTTCACAATCACTGCCTTTGCAAGTGATGATGAGAATGCAGAAATAAAAACGCTTAGCCCTGATGATATTACTTTGATTGATTATAAAATAGAGTTGAGAAAAGACAGTTATGGCTATTATGTTTACAGTGGCACTGATACAAGCCCGGGTTTTCAGATCAAAGCAGATGATATTAAACAGGTGACATTCAAAAGTGAGAATGGTTCGTTTGATTATCTTGATACTTCGCTAATCGAATATAAGGAGAGTATTGGAGAGTACTACGCAGTACGCTTACCTATTACCAAGGAAGAGGCAACAGAGTATCTTGATACAATTGAAAACGGAAACGCTTATCCCGGTTACCAAAAGGAGTTTGTTCATAATATAATGGAAAGCAGGGATTGCTCATCCTATTTTGGTGATAACAGTACAGACCTTGATTTGTATTCCATTGAATATTCCGATGAGTTTGGTGTTGATGAATTTCTTTTTGTCAATAAGGAAGAAGGTCAGCAGTATATGCACTTTAACAAAAAAGAACTTGTTGCAAAAACTTATCCGGGTATTGATGGGGTAGGTAGTGTTTATTATTCTCCCGACAAGGCAATTGAGTTTTTGGTCAATAATCCTGAAACACCATACGATGAACTGCCGACGGATGAAATCACGATAACAGTCGAATTTAACAGCGGTCAGACCGTAACACAAAAATTATCCTGTAGCTTTACTGCTGACGGAACGCTGATGTTCAGCTATATAGATTGATTTGATGTAGGGCAGGGGCTTGCTCCTGCCGATAATAAAAAACACTTCCAAAAGTAGGAAGTGTTTTTTGTTATGGTATTGCTACAAATAATTATTTAATTACTCTTACCTTGATTACGCCGTCAATAGCAGTAATATCGTCAATAACCTGCTGTGATGTTTCGGTATCAACATCAATGATTGAGTATGCCCATTCACCACGGTTCTTGTCAACAAAAGCAGAAATGTTTATTCCGTCCTTGCTGATTGTGTCGGTGATAGTTGCAATCATATTCGGCTGATTCTTATGAATAACAGTGATTCTTGCAACACCTGTTCTTGCAAGTGAAGCAGCAGGCAGGTTAACAGAATTTTTGATGTTGCCGTTCTCCAAGAAATCAATAAGCTGTAAAGCACCCATTGATGCACAGTTTTCCTCACTCTCAGGAGTAGAAGCACCAAGGTGAGGGATTGCGATAACGCCGTCAACACCGATGATGTCTGCTGATGGGAAATCTGTAACATAAGCAGCAAGCTTTCCGTTTTCAAGTGCGTCGATAATATCAGCAGAAACAGCGAGGTCACCACGTGCAAAGTTCATAATTCTTACAGTGTCTTTCATTGTTTCAATAGTTTCAGCACAGATAAGACCATTTGTTTCAGGGGTAAGCGGTACGTGAAGTGTGAGATAATCAGCAACAGGGAAAATCTCATCGAGCTTATTGTTGATTGTAATGCCTGCTTTAAGCTCAGCGTCGGCAGGAAGGAACGGGTCATAGCCGATAACCTTCATACCCAAGTCAACAGCAGCTTCAGCAACAAGTCTGCCGATAGCACCAAGGCCGATAACACCAAGGGTTTTGCCTTTGATTTCAGGACCTGCAAATGCACTCTTGCCCTTTTCAACAGCCTTGCCTACGTTGTCACCCTCGTCCTTAATTGTTTTGCACCAGTCAATAGCCTTTGTTACCTTTCTGCTTGAAAGCAGAAGTCCGCAGATAACCATTTCCTTAACTGCATTTGCATTTGCACCGGGTGTGTTGAATACAACAATGCCCTTTTCCACACAATCCATAACAGGAATATTGTTAACACCTGCACCTGCTCTTGCAATAGCAAGCAGTGACTCTGGCATTTCCATATCGTGCATTGATGCGGAACGAACCATTATTGCCTCCGGGTTTTCGATGTCGTCGCCGTATACATATTTAGAAGCGTCAAACTTATCAAGTCCGACATTTGAAATTTTGTTTAATGTTTTAATGTTAAACATTGTCTTTACCTCCGTTAAGATTAAAAGTTAACTTCTCACCATTCTGCTTTTTTGAATGGTGAGAAATGTTTTTGTTTTTTATTTAAGCATTCTCTTTTTCAAACTTTGCCATAAATTCTACCTCGCAGGCTTCCACCATTCTACAAAACAGTCCACCGGACTGTTTTTCCCAAATCAAAGATTTGGAGAATGGTATGTTGAAAAGCTTAAGCTATCAGTAGAATTGTTTAATCAATTAAGCATTCTCTTTTTCAAACTTTGCCATAAATTCTACAAGCTTTTCAACACCCTCAATCGGCATTGCATTGTAGATAGATGCTCTCATTCCGCCTACTGATCTGTGACCCTTAAGGTTAACAAAGCCAGCCTCAGTAGCCTCTGCAATGAACTTCTTTTCAAGCTCGTCATCACCGATAATGAACGGAACATTCATAAGTGAACGGTCCTCAGGAACAACTGTGCCCTTGAACATTTTTGAATTGTCAAGGAAGTTATAAAGAACAGCAGCCTTCTTTTCATTTCTTTCCTTCATTGCTGCAAGACCGCCGATGTCATTTTTAATCCACTCAAGAACGAGCTTGCAGATATAAATTGTCCAGCAAGGTGGAGTGTTGTAAAGTGAGTCAGCATCAGCCTGAACCTTGTAATCCATCATAACAGGTGTGATGTCACGAGCCTTGCCAAGTAAGTCTTCGCGGATGATTGCAACAACAAGACCTGCCGGTGCAACATTTTTCTGAGCACCAAAGTAAACAACACCGAATTTGCTGATGTCAAGCGGCTCTGAAAGAGCGCAGGATGATACGTCAGCAATGAGTACCTTATCACCGACAGGAGGGAGCTCCTTGTAAACAGTACCGTAAATTGTATTGTTCATACAAATATAAACATAGTCAACGTCATCACGGAAATCCTCAGCCTTAGTCTTTGGAATGTAGCTGAAGGTCTTGTCGGCAGATGAAGCAGCAGCAACAACGTCACCGTATTTCTGTGCTTCCTGATAAGCCTTCTTTGCCCACTGACCGGTGATGATATAGTCAGCCTTGCCTGTGCCGTTCATAAAGTTGAGCGGAATTGCTGAAAACTGTGCAGACGCACCGCCCTGTAAAAACAGAACCTTGTAGTTGTCAGGAATATTGTAAAGCTCACGCATTAAAGCCTCTGCATCCTTAATGATTTTGTCAAATACCTTTGAACGGTGACTCATTTCCATAACAGACTGTCCGCTGCCCTGATAATCCATCATTTCTGCTGCAGCCTGCTCTAATACCTTCTCAGGAAGGGTTGATGGACCTGCACTGAAATTATAAACTCTTGCCATAATAATGTCCTCTCTTTATATAAAAATATTATAGTTTATAAAAAACTTTGTTATACTATTATATTA
>JAIDEF010000325.1 GCA_029054965.1 Eubacterium sp. | reverse complement strand
TGACGGGAAATACACCAATCCTTGATATTTTCCATCCAATGATAATAAATCTTGTCAAAACGTTCAGGAACAAACTTAACCTTGCCCTGTTTAACAACGTCAACGGCAGGCTTAGCAAGCGGTTCCATTTTAACAAACCACTGTTTTGAAAGCCTCGGCTCAATTGAGGTATGGCAGCGATAGCAGGTACCTACATTATGGCTGTAGTCCTCAATCTCAATAAGTGCCCCCTCAGCTTCTAAATCCTTAACAATTTCCTTGCGGCACTCGTATCTGTCAAGACCCGTATATTTGCCCCATCCATCGGCAATATGACCGTCATCTGTCATAACATCAATGATTTCAAGATTATGACGAAGTCCAACCTCATAGTCGTTAGGGTCATGAGCAGGTGTAATTTTAACAACACCTGTACCAAACTCAATATCAACATAATCATCGGCAACAACAGGAATTTCTCTGTGAACGATAGGTAAAATAAGAGTTTTGCCGATAATGTCCTTATATCTTTCATCATTCGGATTAACTGCTACTGCAGTATCACCAAGCAGTGTTTCGGGACGTGTAGTAGCAAGCTCTAAATAGCCTGTGCCGTCCTTGAACGGATAGCGAAGATGCCAGAAATGACCTGCCTGATCCTCATACTCAACCTCTGCATCTGAAATTGTGGTGCAGCAGTGAGGACACCAGTTAACCATACGCTTACCCTGATAGATAAGTCCCTTTTCATAGAGGTTAACAAATACCTCCTTGACAGCCTTTGAGCATCCGTCATCAAGAGTAAAGCGCTCTCTGTCCCAATCACATGATGAACCCATTTTCTTTAACTGCTCAATAATACGTGAACCATACTGATCCTTCCAAGCCCACGCACGTTCAAGGAAGCCGTCACGACCGATATCATCCTTTGACACGCCTTCTTTACGCATAGCCTCAACAATCTTTGCCTCAGTAGCAATAGATGCATGGTCTGTACCGGGAAGCCACAAAGCCTCAAAGCCCTGCATTCTTCTCCAGCGTATAAGAATATCCTGAAGTGTATTATCAAGTGCATGCCCCATATGAAGCTGACCTGTAATATTCGGAGGCGGAATCACAATAGTATAAGGTCTTTTATCAGGATTGACCTCAGCGTGAAAATATTTATTGTCACACCAGAATTTGTAGGTACGGTCCTCTACCTCGTTTGGATCGTACTGTTTAGCAAGCTCCTTTGCCATATTATCATCTCCTTAAAAATAAAAAATCCGCCTCAATAATGAGGCGGATATAAATACCGCGGTACCACTCAAATTGCATTACAAAATAATGCCGCTCAAACCCCTTAACGCCGGCATACGGGCAAGGCTACTGCTCTTTCACCA
>JAIDEF010000324.1 GCA_029054965.1 Eubacterium sp. | reverse complement strand
AAATTCTTGACCTTCATTAAAAATAATATTTTCTATTTCCTCTTCTATTGCATCATCAAGCTTATAGCCGTTTTTCTGAAAAATTTTAATTCCGTTATATTCACAAGGATTGTGTGATGCAGAAATCATAACACCTGCCTCACAGCCATACTCAACAGTAAGATAAGCCACTGCAGGAGTAGGAACTACACCGATAGAAACAACATTACATCCGACGGAAGTAAATCCTGCTGTAAGGGCTGCCTCAAGCATATCACCTGATGCTCTTGTATCTTTGCCAATTAAAACTGCAGGCTTTGCAGAATGACATTCCTTAAGCAACACTGTTGCAGCCGCTCTGCCTATTTTTAGTGCCAGCTCAGCAGTTAAATCCTTATTTGCTATACCTCTGACACCGTCAGTACCAAATAATTTTCCCATACCAAACGCCTCACAATAAATAATAATTTTTTATATTAATGTCTGCTGTCCGTCCTGCTCAAAGCCAAGATGCTTATAAGCAAGAGCAGTTGCACACCGCCCTCTTGGTGTACGTGAAAGAAAACCGATTTGCATTAAATACGGTTCATAAACATCTTCAATTGTAACAGCTTCTTCGCCGATAGACGCGGCAATTGTTTCAAGTCCTACAGGACCGCCGTTGAAATTTTTTATCATTGCTGTTAACAGTACTCTGTCAATATTATCAAGACCGAGTCCGTCAATCTCCATTTTACTGAGAGCATCCTCTGCAGCCTCAAGACTTATTACACCGTCATACTTAACCTGAGCAAAATCACGGCTTCTTTTAAGAAGTCGGTTTGCAATACGAGGTGTACCACGTGAGCGTGATGCAATTTCAAGTGCCCCCTTTTCGTCAATCGGTATTTCAAGTATTCCCGCACTGCGTGTAACAATTGTTGCAAGCTGCTCGTTTGAATACATCTCCAATCTGAAAATCACACCGAAACGATCACGCAGCGGTGCAGATAGCTGACCCGAGCGAGTCGTTGCACCTATAAGTGTAAAGTGCGGTAAATCAAGGCGGATTGACCTTGCAGAAGGACCCTTGCCGATAATAATATCAAGTGCACCGTCCTCCATTGCAGGATACAATACCTCTTCAACCTGTCGGTTAAGACGGTGAATTTCATCAATGAAAAGCACATCACCCTCCTGCAGATTTGTAAGAAGTGCAGCAAGGTCACCCTGCTTTTCAATTGCAGGACCTGAGGTCACTCTTATATTTACGCCCATTTCATTGGCAATTATACCTGCAAGGGTTGTTTTACCAAGTCCAGGAGGACCATAAAGCAAAACATGGTCAAGTGCTTCACCCCTGCCCCTTGCAGCTTCAATATATATTTTTAAGTTCTCTTTAATTTTATCCTGTCCGATATAATCATCAAGCGTTTTTGGTCTTAACGAATTTTCAATATCGTTATCCTCAGGTGTAAAATCAGAGGTAATTATTCTGTTTTCAAAATCCATTTCAGTTTCCTGCACTGTTAATTACCTCCATTAAAGCTTTTTAGCAAGCTGTTTTAGTCCGTTTCTAATCATTTCATCAACCGAAAGTGATTTATCCATACTGCCTACAACCACAGCCGCATCACTCTGCGAATAACCGAGGGCAACAAGTGCCTCAACCGCTTCGGCTGAATTTGAGCTTTCGCCAACGGAAGCAACAGAACTAACAGCATCTGATGTTCCGCCAACTGTAATAGCTCCCATTTTATCCTTAAGCTCAAGTACTACACGTTCAGCAGTTTTTTTGCCGACCCCCTGTGCTTTGGTAATTGCCTTTGCATCACCCGATGCTATACAGATTGCAAGCCTGTCAGGAGCAAGCTCAGAAAGAATTGCCGCCGCTGCTTTAGGACCGATACCCGAAACAGTAATAAGAAGTTTAAAAGCATTAAGCTCATCCAGCGTGGCAAAGCCATATAAATCCATTGCATCCTCACGAACTGCAAGATATGTAAAAACATTAACCTCATCGCCGATTCTGCCTATATTTTTAACGGTGTTAAGTGTGGTGAAGCATTTAAACCCTACACCCCCGCACTCAACAACTATGAAATTAACATCACTTACAGTTAATTTACCTTTTACGTTATAAAGCATATTTTCACCCTAATCCTTTAATCAGTGAGCCTGAGCAGTGACCATGACAGATTGCCATTGCCAGTGCATCGGCAGTAT
>JAIDEF010000323.1 GCA_029054965.1 Eubacterium sp. | reverse complement strand
TTCAAATACCTTAAATGCTTCATCAAAATTATTGTCAATATCAATTTTGCTGAGTGCCGCTGTCATTTTTTTATTGATTTCACAAATCTGCTCGCCTCGGGTCTGTTTTGCATTCAAAATGTTTTCAACAGCTTTTTCACGATAATAAAAATAGTAGAGATATTCATTGAGTATTCCGCCTCTTTCCTTCAGCAATGACTTTTCAAAATATCTCATATCTGTTTTTTTATAAGCCTCATCATTTTCGATAAGTTCATCCATAATTTCTCTGCCGTTGAGTGTGATTGATTTGAAGTATGATAGATGATTAAGACCGTAAACCTCGCCCTTGGCACTGCATTCCTCAGCTGAATAAAGCTTTTCAAATGAGCGCAGCATACCTGACGGGGCATCACATATTCCATAAGTAAAATCATAGCCCATATCCCTGAGTGTCTGGCTTACAACACCGGCAGGATTTGTAAAGTTGAATACTTTACAGTTTGGTTTCGCATATTTTTTTATCAGTTCGCAGTATTCCGCAAGTGCCGATACTGAACGCATTGCAAAGCTCAGTCCGGCCGCACCTGTTGTTTCCTGTCATAAAAGACAGAGGCTGAGAGCAATTCTTTCATCACATACCCTCATTTCATCGCCGCCGACTCTTATTGTGTTGATAACGTAATCGGCGTTTTTTACAGCCTCTACAGGGTCTGATGTAAGTATAAAGTTCAGTTTGTCATACAGCAGATTTGAAACCTTTTTTGCCATTTTGCCGTAAATATTAAGTTTCTTTTCATCATTGTCCATAAAAAACAGCTCGTCAATATTTAAAGCCTCAGCTTTTTGTGCAATACTCTTTGCTAAAAACATAGAGCGTACACCGCCTCCGCCGATAACAGTCAGCTTCATTTTATCCCACCCTTTATAAAAAAATTCATCATTATTATTACATAAAATTCTTTTAAAGTAAATAGATAATAAGCATATTTTTATGTTGACTTAAAAGGGTCAATATATTAT
>JAIDEF010000322.1 GCA_029054965.1 Eubacterium sp. | reverse complement strand
TCCATAGCCTATATTATTCTCCCAGGTTTTCTAATTTAGGTTATACTTATTCTAATATATAATTTTTTTAAACGCTTGTCAAGTGTTGCCTATATATAAGAGTTGTGTTAAAATTATTTTGGGATGTGATGATGTGAATGTTTTTGATTTTGATAATACAATTTATGATGGTGAAACACTTGTTGATTTCATAGTTTATTACATAAAAACCGACCCAAGGATATGGAAATATGTACCTAAGCTTTTGTGGATTTATTTTAAGGATACCTGTCATCTTTTTACTGTTGGTGAAGCAATCAAGGCTTACGCAGGATTTCTTGAAGGATATTATACTAAAATTGATACTATTGAAGAGGATGTCAAAAAATTCTGGGATGAGAACGAGCATAAAATAAAACCATGGTACAATGATGTCAGAAAGGATGATGATATCATTGTATCGGGTACAACTGATTTTATTCTTGATGAAATTATGGGCAGAATGGGAATTAAGAATTATGTAGGTTCGTCCATTGATAAAAAGACAGGAAAATTCAAACGGCTGTGCTTTCTTGAAAATAAGGTAAAGATTTTTAATGAGCTTTATCCGGGTGCACATATTGATAACTTTTATACCGATTCAATGAATGATAAGCCTATGATGGATATAGCTGACCATGTTTTCTTTGTTACAGGCGACAAGATAGAACAGATTAAATAGGTGATTTTATGTTAAAGTTAACATTCATTGCGGATACACACCACTATTCAAAAACACTTGGTACTGACGGAAGGCAGTATGAGCTGCGTTCAGGCTCGGACCAGAAATGCTTAGCAGAAACAGGTGATATTATAGACGCTGCTTTTGAGCAAATAGGAAACAGTGATACGGATTTTGTTTTGATTGCAGGTGATGTTACAAATGACGGCGAAATGGTATCACATCAGGAATTCAGGGATAAGCTTTATAAGCTGAGCGAAAGGAAAAAGGTGTATCTTATTACCGCAACCCATGATTGGTGCAATGATTTAAACCCAAGGCGCTATGACGGTGACTGTGTTTATAATGATGTGCCAACAATGACCGCTAAGGAACTGCCTGTGTTCTATGAGGATTTTGGTCCGAAGGATGCAATCAGCAAGTTTATTACCCACATCGGAACCTGCTCATATGTAGTTCAGCTTAATGATAAGGTAAGGCTTCTTGCTCTTAATGATGATAAAAATGAGCATAACCATGCAGGCTTTACTGAGGAGCATTTCTGCTGGATTGAGGAACAGCTTGCCAAGGCAAAAGCAGATGGATGCTTAATGATTGGTATGGAGCATCATTTGCTTGTACCGCATATCAGTCCGCTTATTACAGGGGGGAGTACCTGTGTTGCTGACAGGGAATATGTCGCTTCACGTTTTGCAGATGCAGGACTTAAATATATGTTTGTGGGCCACTCTCATATTCAGAATACAGACAGCTTTAAATCTGCAAATGGAAATGTTATAACTGAGGTTAATATAGGCTCTCTTGTGGGCTACCCTGCACCGATTGTCAATGTTATCGTAAATGACGATATGACTTTAAGCTATAATGTTGATTACCTTGAAAAATTTATGTTTGATGATGTTGAATATGATGCGAGGGAATATTTGAAACAACACGCTTTGGCTATAATTCACAGATTGCTCGATGCTTCGGATATTGAAGAATTCGGTGCAAGACTCACAGCAATGCAGTTGAACGGCGATAAGATGAAAAAACTGTATCCCGTTATAAAACCTATTAGCAATCTGATAAAAAACGGAACAGTTTTACAGCTTTATAAAAAGCTGAAATTTATGGGGCTTGCAAAAAGCATTGATAAAGAGCTTGCATATAAGTTTAAAAATTATAAGGTTATAGATTTTTTTGATCAAATTTTTCTGTCTGCTTTTGACGGCGGTATTGTTACCTTTGACAGAGCAAGCGACTATTATTTGTTTGTTATGTCAGTAATTTCGATTC
>JAIDEF010000321.1:2038-3510 GCA_029054965.1 Eubacterium sp. | reverse complement strand
CTCCTTGTTCATTTTTATAGTATCATAATTATATTTTTTGTTATAAGTGATAAATTGTTTAAGCGAAAGAGAATAATAACATTATTTTGAATTACGAATTTTAAAAGTATTTGTGTTACCTTTTTATAAATCAGTAACTATACAAATAAAAGAGTTACTAAAGATGGTATAACCATTTTGCTGAGGTGATAAAATGACATCAGCAGAAGGTTTAAAACAATACCTGAAAATAGAGTTAGCAAGCACAAGAGCACAGCTTGGAATATCACAGGAGAAAATGGCAGAGAATTTGAATATTTCCTTACGTTCCTATTCAAATCTCGAACACGGCAAATTTTGCTGTTCATTGACAACATTTATCAACTACGTCAACAACTTTGATGTTAATAAAGATAAACTGTTTTCGGATGTTGCCGAGATACTCAAAAATTGTGATGAATAGAATGTTGCTTGACTGTGCGTTTTTAAATCAAATGATAGTTCGTAGGATAAAAAAATCTCTATCTCTTGAATGAGGTAGGGAGTTGTGTTATTATGCTTTTAGTATTTATAATTGAAAGGAAAATATGCAATGAAGAAAATTATATCATTTCTGCTTATAGCAACTCTATCCGCATCGTTAGTGTCTTGTTCTGCCGCTAATAACGGAGATTATGTTAACAATGAAGAAACCAAGACGACAAGTTCAATAACAGATACTAAAGATGAAGTTATATCTGTTACAATAGATATTTTAGATTTAGAAACTGAATCATCTAATCTTACAAATGAAGAAATATCAAATGGTTTTATTTCAAAATCAATTGAAGGCGATAAAGCTGTATACACAATTAAACAAAGTGATTACGACAAGTATATATCATATCTATATGAAACGTTAAAAGATTTTTTTGATAATGATTTGCCTAATGATAACGAGTTTAATGGAATTAGTGACATTAATTACAATAAAAATATGTCGAAAATCGTTATAGAGATTGATAGTAATGTTTTTGATACTTCTAATGCATTTGCATTAAAATTTGCTGTTTCACTTATGATTGACAGATACCATCAGTGGGTTGAAGATGATGTAGATTGTTCTATATCAATTATTGATGAAAAAGGAAATGAAATAGAATAGTATTTGTTTGCTTTTGAATATTGAATATGTTGTATCAGACGGGTGGATTTTGTGGAACTTTTGTGGAACAAATTTTTAAAAACACTATAAATTTGCTTCGTGGAACTAAATATAAAATAAATCTCAAAAAACGCTCGAAAACCGCATCAATAGGAGGTTTCTGCGAGGTTTACTATAGTGAATTGCGGTTGACTTAGAGTCCTAAAAATGGGACATTTGTCCACTCCAAAACCGCGTGCCGAGGGTTCAAGTCCTTCTGCCCCTGCCAAAAACAAACAGCACCGATTTTTCGGTGCTGTTTGTTTTTGGATAAAATTAAAAAGGACTTGAAGACGAGGCTCTAAATTAT
>JAIDEF010000321.1:0-2028 GCA_029054965.1 Eubacterium sp. | reverse complement strand
CCTTTTGATAGCAACAGGAAAGTCCTTCTATCCATGCCCCTGAAACCCTTGAAACCAAGCGGTTTTCGAGGGTTTCTTGCTTCAAGGGTTAATTGCTAAAATTCAATTGTTCAACAAACCAAGTTTTTGTTCAACTAAATAGGAACCTATGAAAGAATTGTTTATAAATCATAACCACCAGTTTAACTGGTGGTTATGATTTGACGTAAGCTGCACCTTTTTATTTCAATATAAAATAAAGTCATCTCAATTTTTATAATCCGATATTATTGGTATACTTGATTTTATTATCAGCGAATACTGCACCGATTCCACCCTCGTCATCAGAAAGTATTATTGAGGAATCAGTGTATTTTGCTATTCTTCTTAGAGTCTTTTTATCGGCATGTTTATATGAGTTTGTTATAACAGATACCTTCGGGCTAACGCATTTCAAAAACTTTTTCTCTGTAGAACGACTATAGCTGTGGTGCCCAACCTTTAATAAATCTACAACACCTACAAGCTCTGCAATTCTTTCTTCATCACCACTGCAATTATCTAAATCACCTGTTAAAAGGGCTCTTTGTCCATTCTTTTCAACAAGCACTACAAGTGAATTATCGTTTTCACCAACCTTACGGCTGCCATCCTCATATTCTGTATTAAGAATCGTGATGATGAAGTTACCGAACTGAAATGGTTCAGAGCTTATATCAGAAATGATTGGAACGCTTTTTTTGTTAAGTGCTTCAACCATTTGGTCATAAACCTCCTGATTATCCCATTCATTAATCTCTTTATCAATAATGCTTTCGCTGTGATATTCTTTCAGATATGCTTTGTCAATAAAAACATTATCATCGTTTATGATTGTGTCAAATCCGCCAATATGGTCGGAATGACTGTGAGTGCCAAGCACAAAATCAAGGTGTATTCTGCCATTTTCGTCGGCTGTGTTTTTCCTGAGAAATTCTAAAATTTCCTGCTCGTAGCCGATATATTCAAGTTCAGGTAATCCCCTTGGGTTATCATTATCCTCTCCGGCATCAACCATAGCAAAATGACCCTGACTTTGAAGTACTATAGCGTCAGAGCTGCCGGTATTCAGAAAATAGATAACATCCTTGTTTTTTGTATCAATTTTTTCAAAGGCAACATTGCCTACAAGTTTTTCCGTGTTTTTATTCATAACTATAATAGCTCCGCCTGTTATAACAGCTAAAGCACTAATTACTATTGTTCCAATTACTTTTTTCATATTTCCTCGATTATTATAATTCTGTTGTAGTCAACCCCTCTTATTTCTAAATCAATGCCCACATTCATCAGATAAGCACCGCTTTTTTCATAGGTTTCATCGTTAATTGTAAGGGTGTAACGCTTTCTTTCATCCAGTCCGTCAAAGCGCATTGGTACACTTTTTTTGTAAAACCTTGTTCCGTTTGCTGCAATGAAGGCAACGCTTTTAGTTTTTTCATCATTTACATATTGGTTAAAAAGTATTTCATCCTTGTCAATATCCATAATTCTGTAAAGATTTCCGAATTGAACAAGCTCTCTGATTTCCTTATATAAAGCAACATTTTTTTTGCTGATTTCTATATCCACTTCGGAGTATTTCGTTAAATCTCCGCCAAGCCCTAAAGCACCCTGCATTGCAATGTTAAAGCGGAAATAAAGTGAACATGGCTTGTTAATTCCTGCAATGTCAGTAACCCATGCACGCATTGTTTTGATTGGTCTAAGGAGTGAATAGCCCTTTTGTATAATCATACGGTCAATTCCGTCTGTGTTGTCACTGGTCCATACCTGATCATAGTGCATAAGTGCACCATAAGCTGCTCTGCCTCCGCCTGATGCACAGGTTTCAAAAGCAGTGTCGGGATGAAGTGCTTTAAGTCTGTCAACTATGTCATATACTGACTTTGAAAGCAGATACCTCACCAACTGAGCGCAATCAAGAATTTCGCCACCAACCTCTGAGAAAGGTCTGTTCATATCCCATTTAACATATTTTATGTTGTGATTTGAAAGTAAATCATTAAG
>JAIDEF010000320.1 GCA_029054965.1 Eubacterium sp. | reverse complement strand
TATTTGCAATAGGTACTTTTTCATCAAAGATACTGTCGTTTTTGCTTATGCCTTTTGTTACCCGTATGATGGGGTCAGGCGACTATGGTGCCGCGGATTTGGTACAGCAAACAGTTAATGTTTTGATACCTATTGTAACCTTGCAGGTTAACAGTGCAGCATTAAGATTTTCCCTTGACAAGGCAAAAAATAAAGCAGATGTATTAACAGTCGGAGTTCGTACAACGATAATAGGTTTTGGTGTATTTCTGCTTTTTGCCTATCCGATAAGCCTTATTAAAATCAATGATTTTATTTTGGGCGACTATATTATTCTTGTTATTGCTTTTGTTCTGATTTCCGGCTTCAGACAGCTTTGTCAGCAATTTGTACGAGGAAGCGGCTATGTCAAGCTGTTCGCAATTGACGGTATTATTGCAACTGCTACAACATTGCTTTTTACCATTCTGTTTTTAGGGCCGCTCAAATGGGGCGTAACAGGCTATATTGCTGCTATTATTGCATCAGATGCCTGTTCGGTAATATTCTTTGTTATTACCGCTAAGCTTTACCGCTTTGTCAAGCCAAGATTATTGGAAAAGGGCATTACAGGGCAGATGCTGAAATACTGTGTGCCGTTAATTCCTACAGTTATTCTGTGGTGGATTATTAATGTTTCTGACAGATATATGGTAACAAGCTTTGTGGGGTCATCTGCAAACGGATTATATACTGCGGCATCAAAAATTCCTAATTTCGTAATTCTCTTTTCACAGATATTTATTGATGCTTGGCAGCTTTCTGCTGTTGACGGTCAGGAAAACAAGCGGGAGCGCAGAAGATTTTTCAGCAGAGTATTCCGTGTTTACAGCGGCGGTGTGTTTGCAGTTGCGTCAGCACTTATTCTCACTTGTCAGCTCATTACTAAAATTCTTGTTGCTCCGTCATATTATGAATCGTGGAAATTTGTTCCGATACTTATCATTGCGACAACCTACTCCTGTATTGTTAATTTCCTTGCATCTGTATATATGGCAGAGAAAAAGTCACTTATGGCACTGCTCACAGCGCTCAGTGGTGCGGTAACAAATATTGTTCTCAACTTTGTATTTATACCAAAAATCGGTGCAAATGGTGCTGCAATTGCCACGGTTTGTGCATTCCTTGTAGTTTTCATCACAAGGGGAGCAAATACAAGAAAATATATTAAAATTAATTTCCAGCTTCCGATAATGTTGTGTGAAACGCTTATATTAATAGTGCAAAGTGCATTGATGCTTTTGATGAAAGACGGAATTCTTCTTTATATTATTGAAATTGCGTTGCTTGCTTTAATGATATTTATGAATATAAGACCGATTCAGGAGCTGGCTGGTTTAATAATTAACAAGTTTTTGAAGCGTGGAAAAAAGAATTAGGCAAGATATTTTATAGTTGCTATTGCAAAAATGATGATTTTAGTATATAATGTACAAAGCGAATGTCTAATTGATTGAAATTTTTAATATAATTTGGAGGATTTGTATGAAAAAAATGACTGTTGCTCAGGCTAAGAAAGCTGTTAGCGACAAGCTGAGCCATTTCTTTGGTGTCGATCCTAAAACTGCAACCAATGAGCAGTATTATAAAGCTGTATCTATGATTGTAAGAGATAAGCTTTCTGAAATGAACAGTGAGTTTCGTTCTGAGGCTAAGGGACAGGACTCAAAGGAAATCTATTATCTTTGTATGGAATTCTTAATGGGTCGTTCTCTAAAGAACAACCTTTATAATCTTGACCTTGTTGATACTTTTGATGAGGCTCTTAAATCATTTGATGTTAAGCTTGACAGACTTTATGATGAGGAGATTGACGCCGGTTTAGGTAACGGCGGACTTGGCAGACTTGCAGCCTGCTATCTTGACGGACTCGCAACAAACGGTTTCCAGTCAATGGGCTATTCCATCCGCTATGAGGCCGGTATCTTCAAGCAGAAGCTTGTTGACGGCTGGCAGACAGAGCTGCCTGATTTCTGGCTTCCGGGCGGTGAAGTATGGCTTGTTCCGCGTGAGGAAAGATCATGTCAGGTTAATTTTGAAGGCTGGATTGAAGATAGCTGGGATGGCGACTATCATCACGTTGAGCACAGGGATTGTAATACTGTTACAGCAGTGCCTTATGATATGTATGTTTCAGGTAAGGGCAAGGGCGTTTCAAGATTAAGACTCTGGGCAGCAAGAAAGCCTGAACTTGATATGGGCTTGTTCAATTCAGGCTCATATGTTAAGGCTATGGAGCAGTCTGCTATGGCTGAAGCTATTTCCAAGGTTCTTTATCCTGCTGATAATACACAGGAGGGTAAGTCACTCAGACTCCGTCAGCAGTATTTCCTTGTTTCAGCATCAATTCAGGATATTATTAAGCGTCATTTAACACGTTATGGTACCCTTGACAATCTTCCTGATAAGGTAGCAATTCATATTAACGATACACATCCTACAATGGCTATTCCTGAGCTTATGAGAATTATGCTTGATGAGTGCGGATATAGCTGGGATGCTGCATGGAATATTGTTACAAACACAGTAGCTTATACAAATCACACAGTAATGAAGGAAGCGCTTGAGTGCTGGAGTGAGGATTTATACAGACGACTTCTTCCTCGTATTTACGAAATCACTAAGGAGATTGATAACCGCTTCAGAGCATATGTTTGGGGTGTAACCCACGATGCTGATAAGGTTGAGCGTATGGCTATCGTTTCAGGCGGAGTTGTAAGAATGGCTAATCTCTGTGTGGCAGGCTCTCATTCGGTTAACGGTGTGTCTGCTCTTCACAGTGAGATTTTGAAGGATACCGTATTCAATGATTTCTATACAATCACTCCTGATAAGTTTAAGAACGTAACAAATGGTATTGCTTTCAGAAGATGGATTTGCCAGTCAAACCCTGAGCTTACAAAGTTTATTACAGAGCTTATCGGTGACGGCTTTATTACCAAGAGTGATGAGCTTTTAAAGCTTCGTGATTATAAGGACGACAAGCAGGTGCTTGACAGAATCAGCGGTATCAAGCTTGCTAATAAAAAACGCTTTGCTGAGATTGTTAAAAAGAGAAATGGTATTATTCTTGACCCTGAATCAATTTTTGATGTTCAGGTTAAAAGACTTCACGAATATAAGCGTCAGCAGCTTAATGTTCTTAATATTATTGCGGAGTATCAGATGCTCAAGGCTGATCCTAAGATGGATTTTGAGCCGAGAACATACATCTTTGCATCTAAAGCAGCTCCCGGCTACTTTATGGCTAAAAAGATTATTGAGCTTATTGATGCACTTGCAAAGGTCGTAAATAATGACCCTGATATTAAGGGCAGAATTAAGATTGTATTTATGGAGGACTACAACGTTTCTCTTGCTGAAACACTTATGCCTGCGGCAGATATAAGCGAACAGATTTCACTTGCAGGTACTGAGGCATCAGGTACAGGTAATATGAAGCTTATGCTCAATGGTGCAGTTACTCTTGGTACAATGGATGGTGCTAATGTTGAAATTTTCGATGCTGTCGGTGAGGATAACATCTTCATCTTTGGTATGACAACTCCTGAGGTTGAACAGCTTAAGAGAGATGGCTACAATCCTAAGAAATACCTTGAAAATAATGAGGTGTTAAAAAATG
>JAIDEF010000032.1 GCA_029054965.1 Eubacterium sp. | reverse complement strand
GATAATATTTGAATATCTGCCCATAATTTCAATAATGAGTGAATATGAGCGTTTATCACCAAGCTCATCCGTACCTGAAAAATTAATTTTCACAATACGTTCCAAATCCTCCTGAATAACATCGGTTATCCAGGCACCTGTAAGTCTTTTTCTCAAAAGCAGGCAGAACATAGGCGGCTTTGGTGGATTTTCAGGCGGATAATCGGTAAAATGAATTCTGGCACTGTCAGCATTGCAGGACAAAAGAAGCCTCTTACTTCCCTCCCTTGAACGAAGGTTAATAACAAGCTCATCCTTTGAGGGCTGATAGATTTTATCAACCCTGCTGTCAACTGCAAAATCAGCTATTTCATTTTTTAAATGGTATAAAAAAATTCCGTCGAGTGCCATAACTTTTCCTTATTTTATATTGATAGTATAGGATTATTCACAGGTGCTATAATAAATTCAACGTCTGTGAAAATCTTTTCAAGCATATCCTTAAACATTAAAAATGGTTTATTCTCCGTTTCAAAATGACCTGCTGATATAAGTGCATAGCCACGTTCCTTAGCGTCAAGCATCTGATGATATTTTAAATCACCTGTAATAAAACAATCAGAGCAAGGCTCAGCCAAATTAATATATTCCTCACAAGCACCACCGCCAATAGCAACAGTTTTAATAAGCTTGTCAGTGTCAGTATATCGTATACCTTTACAATCAAGCACATCACTTACATATTGTGTTAAATCGTCGATACTCATTGCCTGAGGCAAATCACCCGTTACAATAAAGCTGTCATTGATTTTTGAAACATTTTCAAGCTCTAAAAGCTTTGCAAGATTAAAATTGATACCACAGTCAGCTATATCAAAATTTGTATGAGCAGCAATATGGGCAATATCATTATTGATAAGAGTATAAATTGCAGAGCCTTTGATAATCTCTTTCGCACCCTTAAAAATAACAGGATGATGTGTCAAAAGCAAATCAGCATTAACACCGGCAGCAAATTCGCATACCTCTTTAGTGGGATCAAGAGCCATAACCACAGTTTTAACCTCTTTACGAAAATCGCCTGTTAAAAAACCTGCATTATCCCACTCCTCCTGCAAATCAAACGGAGCAACAGAATTTATGTAATCAAAAATATTTTTAACTGTTGTCATAGCTTTTCCTCCACCGCTTTGATAACATCCTTTAAATTCTCACCTGACTTAAGTTTATTATTAAGATAATTCAAAAGATGCTCAAAATATTCTTTGTTTGAAAAATCCTTAATATTGCCAAGGTAATAATCAGCCCTTGTTTTTGGCAAAATCTCACCTGTATAACCTGCATCAAACACAGAATAATAGTGTTTGCCATCCTTAACAATTAAATCATTAATTATATCGAAGCCATTATCATATAAGTATTTGCGGGCTATCTCAGGATGAGTCATTGGATTTAATATAATATGCTTATCCCTGACATCTGCTCTTGAAAGAATGTCAGCAATCAGTTCTCCGCCCATACCTGCAATAATTACAGTATCATATTCATCAGGCAAAATATTATCAAGACCGTCAGATAACCTTATTTTTATTACAGCAGAAAGCTCCTCCTGCATAACAAGAGCTTTACAGGAGGCTAAAGGTTTTTCGTTAACGTCTGCTGCTACCGCACCTTTTATTATTCCTGATTTATAAAGATAAACGGGAATATAGCCGTGGTCGGTACCAACATCTGCAATCACAGAGCCTTTTTCAACAAGTCCTGCAACAGCAGATAATCTTTTAGATAATGACTGCATTATTTCTCCGCCATAAAAGCGTTAAGCTTTTTAACGAGCTCGTCTGCATCTGTACCATGAACCATACATGCCTGCTCAACAGTTTCACCTCTTGATGCAGGGCAGCCAAGGCAGTGCATACCAATCTCTAAGAAAAGAGGTGCCGCATCCGGGCAAATGTCTAAAATATCTCCGATAATTGTGTCTTTAGTAATTTCTGTCATTTTGATATTCTCCTTTAGAAAAAATTTCTAATATATTTATAGCACAAATAATAATTGATTGCAAGATTAACAAATATGTGCTATTATATTATTTGTCAAAAATTATATAATAATCAAAGGGACGGTGAGATAATGGACAAGGAATATAACCCTGTTTTGGATTTTGATGCATTTACAGCAGGCATTGAGGACGGCGGATTACGCTCAAGCTCTGCTATTTCTATATTAGTCTGTTATATTCTTGCCAACTGTGAGGAAAAAATAACAGCACAGAATATTATAGATGCAATTGTTGATGGAAAAATAGCAAATTATTTTGAGGTGTCAAACGCCATTTCAAAAATGATTAAAAAGGGACATTTCACTGAAAATGAAAACGGCTATCTTGAGATAAGCAAGGACTGTAAATTTGCCGTTGACATCGTTGAAAAGGACCTTCCTATAACAATAAGAGAAAAAAGTATTGAAATGGTAAGAAGGCTTGCCGAACGTGAAATTAACAAAAAGGAAAACAAGGTTGAAATAATCTCAGAAAACGGATATTTTAAAATAACGATGCATGTAAGTGACATTGACAAGGACTTTATGGTGCTGTCACTGAATGTTCCCACAATGGCACAGGCAGAATTGATAAGAGATAAATTTCAGCAAAATCCAACAGAGATTTACCAAAATTTGATTAATTCAATTTTTAATTAATATTTTTTTGTAAGGGAGGGTTAAAAGCCCTCCTCTACTATTTACAAAAAAGCAAATCAAGATATAAAAAAGGCAAGGATAAAATCCTTGCCTTTTGATTTTATATGCAGCCTTATTATTCAGCGTCATCCTCATCAGCAAGGATTGAAACTGTTTCCTCTGGCTTAGCGATAAGCTCTTTCATTGAAAGAGAAACTCTCTTCTTATCATAGTCAACGTCGATAATTCTAACATCAACCTCATCACCAACACTAAGTACATCAGCAGGTGTCTTAACTCTTTCCCATGAAATCTGGCTGATATGAATCAAGCCGTCTATACCCGGAATAACATTAGCAAATGCGCCGAAAGCAGCGATTGAAACAATCTTAGCCTTGCAGTCTGTACCAACAGGATAATCTCTCTTAAGAATCTCCCATGGGTTATCCTCAATTTTCTTGAAACCGAGAGAAATCTTTTTATTCTCCTCATCAAGACTCTTGATTGTTACCTCAACAACATCGCCAACCTTAACAACCTCTGACGGATGCTTAATTCTGTTCCATGAAAGCTCACTGATATGAATCATACCATCCATACCACCGATATCAACAAACGCACCATAGCTTGTAAGTGACTTAACTGTGCCGTTCAGCTTCTGACCCTCTTCAAGTGAAGCCCAAAGAGCCTCCTGCTGAGCCTTTCTTTCCTCGTTAGCAACAACCTTGATTGAGCCAACTGCACGGCGTCTTGAATTATTAATGTCAATAATTCTGAAACGAGCTGTTGTATTCTTAAGAATATCAAGCTCCTGTCCGCGTGCAACACCTGTGAGTGATGCAGGAACAAATACTCTTGTACCCTTAGCAACAACAATTACACCGCCCTTAACAACAGCTGTAACAGTACCCTCAAGCACTTCATCATTTTCCTTGGCAGCAACAATGTCCTCCCAGCCCTTAAACTGGTCAACAAGCTTCTTAGAAAGCTTGAGCACACCTTCACTGTCATCAGTTTTCATAATAACAAGGCTAAGCTCATCACCAATGCTAACAGCGTCCTCTGGCTTAGTAATTGGCTCTGATGACAAATCATCAAAAGCGATAACACCAGTTTGCTTTCTACCCTCAACATCAACGAATACCTCTGTTGGAGTAATGTTAACAACTGTACCTTTTACTACCTTGCTGTTTTCATCTTCCCTGAATGATTCTTCAAGCATTTCTTCGAAGGTTGCCTCACCATCAGCAGATGCTTTGACAGCAGGCTCAGTAGCCTTATCAGCGGTATCTGCTGTCTCCACAACTGAATCAGTTGTTTCAACTTCCTTTTCAATAATTTCTTCGGACATGGATTTTAGTACCTCCTTGATAATAACCGAGGGTGTCGAAGCCCCCGCAGTAACACCAACTACCTTGTAATGACTGAGGTCAATATTGTGCAGCTCTTCGGCGGTTTCTATTAAATAGGTATCTGCCTTGGCTTTGCAAACATCCCTAAGCTTACAGGTGTTAGATGAATGTCTACCGCCGATTACAATCATAGCATCTGCTTCCTCGGAAATGGAAGCCGCTTCCTCCTGCCTGTCAGCTGTAGCATTACATATTGTACTATAAATTTTGCAATTTGTATATAGTTTTTTTAGAATTTTCTCGCATTTTTTCCATTCTTTTAAAGAAAATGTGGTTTGAGAAACACAAATCAACGATTTTTCGTCAATAAGACTATTATTTTTCAGTATCGAATTAAGTTCTTCATCATTCCTGAACACAAAGCTCTTACCACGGCAATAGGAACGAATACCCATAACCTCGGGATGATTTTCGTCACCTGCAATAAGAGTAACCGTTCCCTCCTGCTGCTCTCTTACAATCCTATGAATTTTTGAAACAAAGGGACAGGTTGCATCTATATAATTAACATTGCTGTGATCCGCACTGTCAATAACCGATTTTTCAACACCATGAGTTCTTATGACAACAGTATAGCCATCCGGACACTCTGAAATGTCATCAATAATTCTAACACCCTTGCTCTCAAGATCAGCCACAAGCTGTGAATTATGAATTATCGGTCCTAAGGTACATACCCTTTCGCCCTTTTCAACAAGCTCATAAACAAGATTTACTGCTCTGTCAACACCGAAACAAAATCCTGCTGTTTTTGCAAGCTTAATCATTATCTGCGTTCAGCCTCCCAAAGCTCGGTAATTTTTCCCATTACCATATTAGCTGCATCTTTAATATCGTGAGGTCCGATATCCTCCTTATCAAGACCAAGCTCACTGTTTTTAATCAGTTTGCCGTACGAAACAGTTACGTGGCTTCCGGGTTTTATTTTACCATCACAGCAAATAGCTACAGGAAGAATATCAGCACCTGTAGCTTTTGCAATAACGGCAACACCCGCTTTAGCCTTTTGCGGCACACCATCCTTATCCTTAATGCGCTTGCCCTCAGGGCAGATTGCCATTACATGACCCTCTTCAATAATTTTGATACCATAGTCAATTGCTGAAGTATCGCCTTTGCCCCTTTTTACGGGGAAGCCATACATATGAGTAATAAACCAAGCAGCTATCGGATTTTTAAAAAGCTCAACCTTCGCCATAAAGTGAAGAGGAGGAACCTGCTTGGGGCATGCAACAAAAATC
>JAIDEF010000319.1 GCA_029054965.1 Eubacterium sp. | reverse complement strand
GATTGCAACCAGTCAGCTTGGCTGTTCATTTGAAGATGTTACAATAATTCAATCAAATTAATCTTGTATATTTATTCATAATATGTTATACTGAATAAAAATAAGTAGGAATAGTGTGATTTTCACACTATTCCTGATTGTACGTTCTCAGAATTTGCCTGCAGCTTAATTTTGAGATGACTGAATTTCTATTGTATATATGCCTTATCTACCCACAATAAGCGTATATAATGAAATTTTTAATTACTACACTGTGGGAAGAAAGGCTATGGAAATTATTATGGAGATTCAATCAAAAAGTTCTATGGGTGAGCTTGTTATTTCTGACGAGGTTGTAGCTTCAATTGCCATAAATGCTGCTAAGGATGTTGACGGAGTATCCTCTTTTCACAGCGGACCTGTTGATGTTGTAAGCACTATTAAGCAGGGCAGCTTAAAGGTAATGAGTCCTGTAAGACTGATGCAGGATGGCGACGATTTTTCAATCAGCATTTATATAAACCTTGCACCAGGCAAAAAGTTCCAGACAGTTGCCACAAAGGTGCAGACGTCTGTCAAGGAGTCAGTACAGAATATGACAGGCAAGCTGGTTAATAGAGTAAATGTTATTGTTGCCGGAATTGATTTTGAGGAGCCGTCAGGCGCTGATGAACCTTGTGAAACTGAAGATTAACAATTCTGCCGACAAATGAATATTTTGTCGGCTTTCTTTTTTAGGAGTTAACATATTATGAAAAGAAGTGAAATGAGAGAGCAGGGATTTTTCCTTACATTTGAAAATTTATTTATTCCGAATGATGATATGGACGAGCTTATTGATCTCTACAGTGAAAATGTTGAAGAGGTATGTGATTATGCTAAGGAAATATCACAGGGTGTAAATGAACATAAAGAGGAATTTAATAATCTTATAAGCAAATACCTAAAATCCTGGAAGCTCAGCAGACTGCCAAAGGTGAGTCTTGCTATATTGTATGTTGCAATTTATGAAATGAAGTTTGCTGATTCTGTTCCTGATAATGTTGCTATCAATGAGGCTGTTGAGCTTGCCAAGAAATATTCAAGCAAGGATGATGCATCCTTTATCAATGGTGTGCTTGGTGCAATAAGCCGCGGAGAATAGTATGTATATTGGTTTTGATACAAGTAACTACACTACCTCCGTTGCAGTGTTTGATGGTAAGCACATAATTAATAAGCGTCAGCTTCTTACTGTCAAAACCGGTGAAAGAGGTTTAAGACAGAGTGATGCTGTGTTTCAGCACACGGTTAATATGCCTGCACTGATTGATGATATTTCAATTGACGGCAGCTATATAAATGCTGTAGCTGTCAGCTCAAGACCAAGAAACATTGACGGCAGCTATATGCCATGCTTTTTGGTGGGTATTAATAATGCTGTAAGTATAAGTAAATTTTCAGGTGCTCCGCTTTTCAAAACTTCTCATCAGGTTGGTCATATTCTTGCAGGTCTTTACTCAATAGACAGGCTTGATTTAATCAACGAGTCTTTTATTGCTTTTCATATAAGCGGCGGAACAACGGAGGCGTTGCTTGTTGAGCCGGATAATGATGAAATTGTTACTGCACGAATTATTGCACAGAGCAGTGATTTAAAAGCGGGACAGGCAATTGACCGAGCAGGTGTAATGATGGGATTGACTTTCCCTTGCGGAAAAGAGCTTGACAGATTATCCCTTCTAAGTGAAAAAGAATTTAAAATAAAACCGTCAATGAATGGGCTTGACTGCTCGCTTTCAGGTGTTGAAAACAAGGCAAAAAATATGTTTGAAAGCGGCGAAACCAAGCAGGATATTTCTAAGTTTGTACTTACGTACATATCAAATTCAATTGATGAAATGACAAAGCGAATAATTGATAATTACGGGAATTTACCGATTATGTTTGTTGGCGGTGTTATGTCAAATAGTTTGATAAGAAAACAAATAACCAAAAAGTATAATGCATATTTTGCAAAGCCTGATTTAAGCTGTGACAATGCCTGCGGTATAGCAATATATGCCTATCTGAAAGACAGAAAATGAATGTTATTACAGTAACTCAGTTAAACACGTATATTAAGTCAATACTTGATGAAAATACGGTTTTAAAAACAATTTATATTAAGGGTGAAATCAGTAATTTTAAGCATTACTATAAAAGCGGTCATATGTATTTAACGCTTAAGGATAATAATTGTCAGTTAAAGGCGGTTATGTTCTCATCCTATGCTTCAAGGCTTAAATTCAAGCCGGAGGATGGTATGAGTGTTATCTGCAGAGGAAGAATATCCGCTTATGAGAAGGACGGTGTGTATCAGCTTTATATTGAGGATATGCAGCCTGATGGAATCGGTTCTTTGAGTATTGCTTTTGAACAGCTCAAGGAGAAACTTGAAAAGGAAGGCTTGTTTGACCCTGCACATAAAAAGTCAATTCCTAAGTATCCTAAGAAAATCGGTATTGCAACCTCGAATATGGGTGCAGCAATTGAGGATATCAAGAATATTACTAAAAGGCGTTATCCGATAGCAGAGCTTGTTATTGCCCCAACAATAGTTCAAGGTGATTCTGCACCGGAAGATATTGTAAAATCAATAAAACTTCTTGACAGTATTGATGATGTTGATGTCATTATTGTTGGAAGGGGAGGCGGCTCTTTAGAAGATTTGTGGGCATTTAATACTGAAATAGTTGCAAGAGCAATTTTTGAATGCAAAAAGCCTATTATATCGGCAGTAGGTCACGAAACTGATTTTACGATATGTGATTTTACGGCAGATTTAAGAGCAGAAACCCCAAGTGCTGCTGCTGAAAAGGCAGTGCCTGATATAAATGAATTGATAAAATTTACAGAAAATGCCAAAAGCAGAATGCTGTACAGCATAACCAAGCGTCTTGAATATGAGGCACAAAGATTAGATAATCTATCAAACGAAAGTATTCTTGCAAATTATAATGATTTTTTTGATAGAAAAAATGATGTTTTACTTTCCTTGACTGATGAACTTGCAAACGCATTTGAAAATAAGCTCAATAGTCATAGATATGAATTAGGCATACTTTCGGGTAAGCTTGATGCCTTAAGTCCTTTGGCTGTTCTTTCAAGAGGATATGCAGCGGTTAAAGCGAAAAACAACGAAATAATTAAATCAAAAAATGACATTAAAGTTAATGATAAAATAAATATAAAATTTATTGACGGCAGTGCTGTGTGTACTGTTGACGAGGTACGTTAATATGGAAATGACCTATGAAAAAGCTATATTGCGATTGGAAGAAATAGTATCCGCTCTTGAAAAAAATGAGGTTTCACTTGAAGAAAGCTTAAAGCTTTTTGAGGAGGGCACAAAATTAACTGCTTTTTGTGCTGATAAACTGAAAAATGCACAGCAAAAAATCACAGAGCTTGCTAAGGAGTAATTATAACTATGAATAAGATAGAATATAATAATATACTTAATAATGATATTTTACTTATTGAAAGAGCTTTAATTCAGAATTTGCCAAAAGCAAAGGATGGTCAGGCTGAGGTTGTCAATGCAATGAATTACAGTCTTTCAAATGGCGGAAAGCGTATAAGACCGGTTCTTGCTCTTGAGTTCGCAATGGCATGCGGAGGCAGTCGTGATGATTGTTTGCCGCTTGCTTGTGCGATTGAATATATTCATACGTACAGCCTGATTCATGACGATTTGCCTTGTATGGATAATGATGATATGAGAAGAGGAAAGCCAAGCTGTCACAAGCAATTCGGTGAAGCTAATGCATTGCTTGCAGGTGATGCATTGCTTACACATGCTTTTGAAATAATCGGAACATCGGATTTAAGCCCTGCAAAAAAGACAATGGCTGTGACCTTACTTTCACAGAATGCAGGAGTTGGCGGAATGATTGGCGGTCAGGTTATTGATCTTATTATTGAAAATGGAGATCCGACACTCAGTGAACTGCTTACAGTTTATAAGCTTAAAACAGGTGCACTTATTTCTGCGGCTTGTCTTATGGGCTGTATCAGTGCAGGCGCAACCGAAGAACAGCTTACTGCAGCATCAAAATTTGCTTACTCGCTTGGCGTGGCTTTTCAGATACAGGATGATATTCTTGATATTATCGGCAGCGAAGAAGAGCTTGGAAAGCCTATTGGCTCTGATGCTGAAAATAACAAAAACACATATGCATCTGTAAAGGGATTGGAAGGTGCAAAAAGAGACGTTGAGCGGCTTACTGCAATGGCAGTTTCCCAGCTTGATAAATTTGAAAACACTGAGTTTCTAAGAAATCTGGCTGTAAGCCTGATTAACAGAAACAAATAAAGAGTTGATATTATGTCTGTGTTAGATAAGGTTAATTCACCTAATGATGTTAAAAAACTAAATAATGATGAGCTTAACGAGCTTTGCAGTGATGTTCGTGCTGAGCTTATTTCCACTGTGTCCAAAACCGGAGGTCATCTTGCGTCAAATCTCGGTATTGTGGAGCTTACGGTTGCACTGCATAAGGTTTTCAGCAGTCCGACAGATCAAATTGTATTTGATGTGGGTCACCAGTGCTACACGCATAAGCTTCTGACAGGAAGAAAAGACAGATTTGCTACATTGAGAACAGAAAACGGAATAAGTGGTTTTACGCGTCCTGTGGAAAGTGAGCATGATATTTTTTCATCAGGTCACAGCTCGACTTCCATTTCTGCTGCAGTAGGTCTTGCAAGTGCAAAGCAGATTAAAGGTGAAAAGGGTAAGGTTATTGCAATTATCGGTGATGGTGCCCTGACCGGCGGTCTCGCTTATGAAGCACTGAATAATTCCGGTAATAATAACAGTAATCTGATTGTTATTTTAAACGACAATAATATGTCAATAAGCCAGAATGTTGGCTCTATGGCTAAAAATCTGAACACCATAAGAACATCTTCAAAGTATGTTACTTTCAAGTCAAAGCTTCAGAGAGGCCTTGCAAGAATACCTAAAATCGGAAGTCAGATAAGCAGAAGCTTTACTCTGATTAACTCTCAGATAAGAAAGCGTATTTTGAAATCAACTTTCTTTGAAGATTTAGGTTTTAGATATTACGGCCCAATTGACGGACATGATTTGGAGGCTTTGATAGATGTTCTTAATGTTGCAAAGGCTCACAGTCATTCTGTATTCATACATATCAATACAGTTAAAGGTAAGGGATATAATCCTGCCGAAAAAAATCCTACACAGTTTCACGGCATAGGAAAATTTGATATAAATACAGGTGAACCTAAGTCAGGCGGTAAAAACTTTTCATCAGTATTTGGCGAGACAATGTGCAGCTTTGCCGCTAAGGATGCAAGAATTTGCTGTGTTACTGCAGCAATGGCAGAAGGAACAGGTCTTTGTGAATTTTCAAAGAAATACCCAAAAAGATTTTTCGATGTAGGAATTGCCGAACAGCATGCTGTAACCTTTTCAAGCGGTCTTGCGAAGAATGGGCTGATACCTGTTTTTGCGGTCTATTCCACATTCCTTCAAAGATCATATGACCAGCTAATCCATGATGTTGCTATGCAGAATTTAAAAGTCATTTTTGCAATAGACAGAGCAGGCTTTGTTGGTGAAGATGGCGAAAGTCATCAGGGTGTTTTTGATACTGCATTTTTAAATTCAGTCATAGGATTGACTGTTTTTGCGCCTTCATATTATGACGAGCTTGAAGGTATGTTCTATGAAGGAATATATAAAATCAAAGGTGCTGCTGCTATCCGATACCCACGAGGTAATGAAAAATACAGACCTGAAAATTATCAGTATAATCACGAAAGCTACAATGTTTTCGGTGATAATACTGCAAATAACTGTATTGTTACATACTGCAGGGAATTCAGTGAGTGTATTAAGGCATATGAAAGCCTTGAGAACACCTTTGTCATCAAGCTTAACAGGATTAAACCTATTGATAGAAATGTTCTTAATGAGCTTAAAAATACGAAAAACATATTTTTCTTTGAAGAAGCGATTGCTTCAGGAGGAATAGGCGAAGCTTTTGGAAATATGCTTGCTGAGAATAATATATCTGCATTTTATAAGCATATTTCTATTAATGATGAATTTGTTAAGCAGGCTTCGGTTGACTCCCAAATGAAAGCCTATAAGCTTGATTGTGATTCTATTATCAGAGAGGTAAACAATGCCATCAAATAAAATACGTCTTGATGCAGCACTTGTTGAGCGAGGGCTTGCACCAAGCAGAGAAAAGGCTAAAGCCATTATTATGGCTGGAATTGTATATGTAAATAATCAGAAATCAGACAAAGCAGGTAAAGACATAAAGCCTGATGATGTTATTGAGGTAAGGGGCAATACGCTCAAATATGTAAGTCGAGGCGGACTTAAGCTTGAGAAAGCAATGGAGTGCTTTCCTATTGATCTCAATAATATGGTTTGTATGGATGTAGGTGCATCGACAGGAGGTTTTACCGATTGCATGCTTATGAATGGTGCAGTCAAAGTTTTTTCTGTTGATGTCGGTTATGGTCAGCTTGCCTGGAAGCTGAGAACTGACGAACGTGTTGTTAATCTTGAAAGAACTAATTTCAGATATGTAACCTCGGAGCAGATAACACAACCAATCGACTTTGCATCTGTTGATGTTTCATTTATCTCATTAAAGCATATCCTCCCTAATCTTAATTTGTTTTTAAATGATAACGGACAGGCTGTGTGTCTTATAAAGCCTCAGTTTGAAGCGGGAAGAGAAAAAGTTGGAAAAAAAGGTGTAGTCAGCGATATCAATACACACCTTGAGGTTGTTGAAAATGTTATCCAAATGGCTGTCTGTAATGGCTTTTCAGTACACGGTCTTGAATTTTCACCTGTTAAGGGTCCCGAGGGAAATATAGAATATTTAATTTATTTGGTCAAAGCAGCGGAGCCTGTTATTTCTGAAAATGTAGATGCCAAGGTTCTGGTAGGCAAATCTCACGAGGAATTGTTATGATTATTTCAGTTTTACCGAATTTATCGAATAATGGTGTGGAAAAACTTGCAAGAGATGTTTTTAGTACTCTTAACAGGTTTGACACGAAAGTTTTTGTTTCTGATGAGTATAAAGATATTTTTTCTGATTGCAGTGTTTATTATACAGATCCTCTTAATTTGATAAATATCTGTGATGTTGCCATTGCTATCGGTGGTGACGGCACTACTTTGAATGCAGCAAAAAAAGCCGCTCAGCTTGATAAGCATATATTGGGAATCAATGCAGGCAGGCTTGGATTTATGAGCGGTCTTGAAAAGGATGAATTAAGTCTTCTTGAAAGAGTTGTTTACAGTGATTATGAGATTGATGAAAGGCTAATGTTAAAAGCAGATATTGTTAAAAACGGAGAAATAATTTTGACTCGGCACTGTCTTAACGATTTTGTTATATCACGCGGCTTTTTTGCAAGACTTATCGATATAAATATAACGTGTGACAATCGCAATGTTATGAATATGAGGGCTGACGGAGTTATTATATCTACACCAACAGGCTCAACCGCTTATTCAATGGCGGCCGGCGGTCCCGTTGTCAGTCCTGAGGCAAGCTGTATGATTGCTACACCGATATGTTCACATTCTCTTGTGGACAGAAGCTTTATTTTTTCAACCGATCAGAAGCTTGTTATCAAAGCAGATAATGATTTGAATAATCCTCCTGTTATGACTGTTGACGGTCAGGAGGCAATTGATATTGAACAGAATTGTGAAATTCATATTTCAAAATCGAATATGGTTACAAAGCTTATAAAATTGAGGCCGGAAAATTTTTATGAAATTCTGAGTAAAAAAATTATT
>JAIDEF010000318.1 GCA_029054965.1 Eubacterium sp. | reverse complement strand
ATATTATTGAATAACTTATTTTATATTATTTGCATTATAGATTATATCATAATCAAAGTTTTTGTTTCTTATTTTAATAATAGCTTATGATCTGTCTTATGAAACAAAATTTATTGAATTGTAATTTTTGACGAGCTGAATATTATTGTCTTTTGCATATAATGCCGCTGCTGAATCTTTCGGTGCAAAAATTTTACTGCTGCCTATATCGGAAAAAACAATTGAAATTGATTTTAAACTTTCCGACAGCACCATATTCAGATTATTGACATTACTGATATCCAATTTAGTTAATGACGGTGCAAAAAGCATTTTTAAATCAGCAGCGTCATAAGAAAGCTCCTTGCAGGCAGGAATCCACAGTACATTCAAAGGTGACTGCTTATCTCCATGAAGTGTCGGCACTGTTTTAGTATCAATATAATTTGAACATTTAGGCATATACAGCACTTTAAGATTAGTTGATGCTTTAAATCCTGCAGACATTCTTATAATACTGTCAAAATACATTTCTTCAACATAAGAATTGTCAAAGCATTTCGGATCAAGAACACCTGTTATATTAGGCAGTTTCAACACCCTTATATGTGAATAGCTCAGATATTTTTCAAGAAGACTGAACGTTTTTACTTTAGGTGCTTCAAACATATCAATATAGCAAAAAGACAGTGCTTCACTTGCTAATGTATCAATATTTGATGCATCAAATTCCTTAAGCATTGTACAGCCGTCAAAGCAATGTGTGCCAAGATATGTAACCTTTTCTGCATTAATCTTTTGCAAATACTTGCAGTATGCAAAATCATAATCGTTTATTCTCTTTAGCTGTGGTGCGTTCACATAAATAAGTGTTGATGATGTAAAAACATTTTTAGCACCCGTATAATGCACTGCATTCGGAATATCGAGATAAACGATACCGGTGCCCTCAAAATCACTGCTGTTAAGCTTAGTAAGCTTTTCACCAAAATCAACAGAATGGAGCATTGTGCAGTTTTTAAATGAACCGCCTGCACTGCTGACATTCGGCATTATCTCATCACGCAGATTACTGCAGCCTGAAAAGGCATTTACAAGTGTAGTTACACCAATAGCGGTTATATGCTTAAGCGTTTTGAGGTTTTCAAAGCCCTGATTTATTTTCTTTATGGTATCAGGTAAAACGACAGATACCACCTGAGAACTGCTAAAAGCATTTTTCCCAATCTCCACAGGAGTAATTCCGTTGATTTTTTCCGGAACAATTATATTCTTTTGGTCAGAATCAAAGGATGTTATAACACCAAAAATATTTATTTTAAAGTCCTTTTCAGAAGCATTGTATAAAATAGAATAATGGCATGATTTTATATCACTTAAATATCCATCACTGTCAAAAACAGCATAGTTAATTTGAACATCATTGTCTATATTTATCGGTTTTTCATAAACAGTTCCGTTCTGCAGAGTAGGGACTGACAAATCTGTTGTATAAATAACCTTTCCGTTTTCAGGTATATTCTCAAAACTCAAGGTCTGAGGAGCATTGTAAATTTTCTCCTCCAAATCAGGTTTGGTTTGCAATGTGTGTTCATTCACGATATTTGTTACACTAAGCATACCGCTGCCAAAATATATATTCTCATCGTCATCCATAGCAATGCTGTTAGACAGTATAGTTTGCTTAACTTCCGATGGCTTACTTTCAGGCTGATTCATCAGAACATAAGCACAAGCAGAAGACACAAAGGGTGCAGCAACTGAAGTGCCGGAACAGTATGAATACGAATTATTCAAAGCAGCGGTATAAATATTTTCACCGGGTGCGGCAACATCAATTTCATCACCATAATTTGAAAACCTGCTGATATGCATTTGAGAATCATAGGCACCTACAGTTATTGCAGAGTCTGCTCCTGCAGGCGACAAATATTTTGTCGGAAGATTATCATTACCTGATGCTATAACAACAGTTATGCCTGCCGCAACAAGACGCTCGCAAAGCTCTGCCTGCAAATCATCCTCTTCAAAATTATAAGCACTGAAGCTCAGATTAAGAATATCAGGCTTATCCTTTTCACTTAAAATATACTCTGCAACAGCAATAAACTGAGCAACTGTACCCTTGCCAAGACTGTTTAAAAATTTGTATGGCTTAATTTTTACATTTGCCGGTGTAGACTTAGCTATAATTCCTGATACTGCAGTACCATGCCCTTCGTCATCACTTGAATCATTCGGCTTGCCGCTGCTGCTGAAATTTATATTATTTTCTATTATTCTATCAGCAAAAAGCTCATGATTATAGTCGATTCCCGAATCAATAACGCCAATAACTATTTCATCATAATCATCACTGTTATAATGATTTTTATTATTTTCTATATCGAGGTGATTGTAGCTCCACATATCAGCATCATCACTTTCTGCACTGTCAGCAGACGATGCAGTTATAATACCATCATCGCAAAGCTCATAGCCTTTTGACAAGAGCATTTCCTTATCTCGTCTGAAGCTGTCATCATCCTCATACTGCAAAATCTGATAACCAATACCGAAAAGTGACGACACGGAATTAGTATCATTAAGCTCTTCTTCAGTTTTTACAATAATTCTTTTAGTAGACAGACCAATATTATTTTTATCTTCAGCAAGCTTCTTCTCATAATCGTTATAGCCTGATGTAAAGTTATTCAAATCGGACAAAAAGGCTAATACTTCATTTTCAGTATATTCTTTCTGGCGGGAAAAGCGTATAGGTATACCAGTAAATAATGATGCTAACAATGCAATGGAAACAATTATAGAAAAAGCAGAATACACTGATTTCTTGACCCTGAACATTATAAATACACCCCAAAAAATAAATATAATACTCCTATTACATCATATCATCATTGTTAATATTTTGTCAATACGCAATAAAAAAATCACAGCCGAAATACGGCTGTGATTTTTTATAATTTATTACTGAATGCTTTCTTTAACCTTAGCTGCCTTACCAACACGGTCACGAAGGTAATAGAGCTTAGCACGGCGAACCTTACCGTGACGAACAACATCAACCTTAACAACATTTGGTGAATGCATTGGGAATACTCTCTCAACACCAACACCGTATGAAAGGCGGCGAACTGTAAATGTCTTAGAAATGCCTGAGCCCTTAACAGCAATTACTGTACCCTCAAACATCTGGATTCTTTCACGTGAACCCTCACGGATATTAACTGATACCTTAACAGTATCACCGATACCGAACTTTGGAAGTTCTGCCTTAATGCTGTCCTGCTCGATTAATTTAAGTGCGTCCATTTTAATTTCCTCCTTATTATTTATGAGATGTTCATAACAAAATCTATTGAAATTGAAAGCGGACCATCCATTTTAAATGCTCACACAT
>JAIDEF010000317.1 GCA_029054965.1 Eubacterium sp. | reverse complement strand
ATATGATATAACGATATTTAATTAATCTATAACCTATTCATACAAAGGCAGTGATATTTATATGTCAAAATTATTAATTAAGCTGGCATTAAAAAAAGCAAAAAGTGAGAGAGAAGCACTTGGAATACTCAGCGGAGTTTTTGGAATAGTCTGCAATACATTGCTGTGTATTTTCAAATTTGTTATAGGCAGTATCAGCGGCTCGGTTTCAATAACCGCAGATGCAGTTAACAATCTGTCGGATGCCGGCTCGGGAATAATTACAATTCTCGGCAGCAAGCTTGCAAGCAAGCCCACAGACAAGGAGCATCCATTCGGTCACGGCAGATTTGAATATATAACAGCTCTTGCCGTGTCGTTTTTGATATTTTTAATGAGCTTTGAGCTTGCAAAAAATTCAGTTATAAAAATAATTAATCCTTCAGAAATCAGTTTCAGCATCTGGTATATAACAGCACTTGCGGCAGCAATCGGCATAAAACTGTATATGGCTTTTTTCAACAATATCTTATACAAAAAAACGGATAACCTTAATTTGAAAGCAGTAAAGCAGGACAGTATTAACGACAGCATCGCTACTGCTGCAACAATTGCTGCACTGCTTATATCAGCATTTACTCCCCTTAAAAGAGCGGACGGAATTATCGGATTGATTGTAGCAGTTGTAATATTCTGCTCAGGCGTAGGAATCGTTCGTGATATTACAGGAAAAATTCTTGGCAATGCACCCAGCAAGGAGCTTGTAAGCCGTATTGAAAATATAATGCTGGAGGAAAATTTGATACTTGGTGTGCATGAATTAATCGTTCATGATTATGGTCCCGGAAGAATTATTGCATCAGCACACGCAGAGGTTCCCTCAGATGCAGACATTGTTGAAATTCATGATGTGATAGATTGTGTTGAAAAAAGAATTTCAAAAGAGCTACACATTGTAATCTGTATTCATATGGATCCGATTGTTATTGATGATGAGGATGTTGACCATTACAAGAAGCTCACTGAAAGCATTATAAAAAGCATTAACGAAAGCTACAGCTTTCATGAGTTCAGACTGATTAAGGGTAAAACCAACACCTTGCTTTTTGATCTGGTAGTTCCATATGACAAAAAAACAACCACAGACATATTGAATGAATTAAAATCAGAATATGCTAAAGCCGATAGCAGTGTCAATCTGATTGTAACAATTGAGCATTCATATGTATAAAAAATGCCCATTAACTTTTTGTTAATGGGCGTTTTTTTATATCAGCTTATAGTCAACAGCATTTTCACTGCACCATTGGATAAATTTCTTTTCAACAAACTTTTTTTCAAAATCAGTAAAGCCTGCTGAAACATCCTCATAAGCATTAAAATATTTCCAGAATACTTCCACACAGTCCTCTGAAGACAAACCGTCAAGCTTATCAGAAAGCTTAGGATTATCAAGAGATTTCATATAAGCTCTGATAACCTCCTCATTACTGATTGTCAAAAACGGTATAAAGCCGTGTTTAATCAATTCTGCATGATCTTCACTTGGTAAATCACTGTATTTATGTACTGTATAGTCAGTACGGGAGAACCAATATTCAGTTGCAGAGCCCCATAGAAGATGCAAATTCTCCTCTGATAAAATCAATTGCATATCAAGCCTCTATTATTTATTAATGGATTTCATCAAGCCGCCGTCTTTGATGATATTTTGAATAAACGGAGGAAAAGGCTGTGCCTGATAGGTTTTGCCTGTAGTATTATTTGTAATAACACCGCTATCAAAATCAACCTCAACCTCATCACCTGCTTTAATTTCCCTTGCAGCCTCGTCACATTCAAGAATGGCAAGACCTATATTAATAGCATTACGGTAAAAAATTCGTGCAAAAGTTGATGCAATAACACAAGAAATACCGGAAGCTTTAATAGCAATAGGTGCATGCTCTCTTGATGAACCGCAACCGAAATTAGCCTCAGCAACCATTATATCGCCTTCTTTGACTTTGTTGACAAAATCGGCATCAATATCCTCCATACAATGAGAAGCGAGCCATGCCTCATCACTCTTATTGAGGTAACGGGCAGGAATGATAACGTCGGTATCAACATTGTCACCAAACTTATGAACTAAACCCTTTGCTTTCATAATTAAGCCTCCTTTCTTGGATCTGCAATATAACCCTTTACAGCAGATGCAGCAGCAACTGCTGGTGATGCAAGATAAATTTCACTCTTAGTATGACCCATACGTCCTACAAAATTTCTGTTAGAGGTGGAAACTGCTTTTTCACCGCTTGCTAAAATACCCATATGACCGCCAAGACAAGGACCACAGGTAGGAGTTGAAACGATTGCACCTGCTTCAACAAAAATTTCAGCAAGACCTTCCTTTACACAGTTAAGATAAATAGTCTGTGTTGCAGGGATTACAATACAGCGAACACCCTTTGCAACCTTCTTGCCCTTAAGGATTGATGCGGCAATACGCATATCCTCCATTCTGCCGTTTGTACAAGAGCCGATAACTACCTGATCAATTTCAATTTTTTCAAGCTCATCAACAGTTTTTGTGTTTTCAGGAAGATGAGGACAGGCAACAGTCGGACTGAGCTTGCTCAAGTCAATCTCAACAACTGAATCATACTCAGCATCTTCATCAGCCTCATAAACTTTATAAGGTCTTTGACCTCTGTCTTTAACATATTCAAGTGTAATCTCATCAACAGGGAAAATTCCGTTTTTGGCACCGCATTCAATTGCCATATTTGAAATACAAAGGCGGTCATCCATAGAAAGCTCTTTAATACCATCACCTGTGAATTCAAGCGATTTGTAAAGAGCACCGTCAACACCAATCATCCCGATAAGATGAAGAATAACATCCTTACCTGAAATGCACTGTGCCTTTTTGCCTGTAATAACAACCTTGATAGCAGAAGGAACCTTAAACCAAGCCTTGCCTGTAATCATACCTGCTGCCATATCAGTTGAACCTACACCTGTTGAAAATGCACCCAATGCACCATAGGTACAGGTATGAGAGTCAGCACCGATAATGCAGTCACCTGCTGTAACAATGCCCTGCTCGGGAAGAAGAGCATGCTCAATACCCATATTACCTACATCATAGTAATGGAGAATATCATTCTTCTTCGCAAATTCTCTTACCTGCTTGCAGTTTTCAGCAGACTGAATATCCTTGTTCGGAGTAAAGTGGTCCATTACAAGAGATATTCTTGTTTTATCAAAAACATCGGTCTTGCCGAATTTATTCATTTCATTAATGGCAACCGGTGAGGTAACATCGTTACCGAGAACCATATCCAGCTTCGCTTCAATAAGCTGACCTGCAACAACACTGTCAAGTCCGGCATGGTCCGCCAATATTTTTTGTGTCATAGTCATAGACATAATTTTCACCCTATTTCTTTTTGTTTCATTGCTTATATATCATCAGTAAATGAGCCTTCACCACGTTCAAGAGATGTGATACCTGTACGTGCAAGCTCAACAATACCGAAATCATTTTCAATTTCTTCAACAAACATATCAATGGTAGCACCTGTGCCTGTAAACTCAAGTGTCATAGTGGTCATTGATACATCAAGAACTCTTGCGCCATAACGCATATTAAGTGCAAGAAGAGCATTTTTCTTTTCAACACCTGCTGCTGAAACCTTTATTAACAGAAGCTCACTTGAAACTGATTTATCGTCGGTAAGTTCTGCTACCTTTTTGACAATCTCAAGCTTTAAAAGCTGAGCTTTAATCTGTCTGAAATTTTCAGGCTCGGTATAGGATTCAATAGTCATTCTTGAAAATGCAGGGTCTTCTGTTTCACTTACTGTAAGTGAGCTGATGTTATAGCCTCGTCTTGAAAAAAGACCTGCTACACGCTGAAGAACACCCGAAACATTGTCAACAAGAACAGATAAAACAAGCTTTTCCTCTGCCATAATTACATTTCCTCCTTAATATCTTTTACAGAGCCTCCGGGAGGTATCATCGGAAGAACGTTTGAATCCGGTGAAATTCTGCATTCAATAAGTACAGGACCGTTAACCTTAAGAGCATCATCAATAACAGTATCAATTTCATCATTTGTATTAATACGCATACCCTTAACACCAAAAGCCTCAGCGACCTTAACAAAATCTGTTGCTCGATGTGGGTCGGTATCAGAAAAACGGTTATTATAGAAAATTTTCTGCCACTGGCGAACCATTCCCAAAACAGTATTATTCATAACAAACATAATAACAGGAATATTGTACGATGCCATTGTTGCAAGCTCAGTTAAATTCATATGGAAACCGCCATCACCGACAAACATAATAACACGTTTATCAGGACAGCCGACTGCGGCACCCATAGCAGCACCCATAGAATAGCCCATTGTACCCAAACCGCCTGATGTTAAAAGTGTATGCGGAAGCTTGTATTTATAAAACTGAGCAGCCCAAAGCTGATGCTGACCAACATCGGTAACAACAACTGTATCATCAGGAGTTTTATTATCAACAGCCTCAATAACTGCCTGCGGATTTACATAATCGCCAATCTGAAGCTGAACAAAAGGACGCTTGAAGCCCTCTATTTCAGTTCTCCATTCGCTGTGGTCAAGCTGCTCAAGCTCACGTGTAAGCGTAGGAATAACATCTGCAAGGTTACCCCTTAAATGATAATTTGAAACAATATTTTTGTCCATCTCGGCAGAGTCAATATCAATATGTAAAATCTCTGCATTAGGAGCAAACTTAGCCCTGTTGCCTGCAACACGATCGGAAAATCTTGCACCGCATACAATAAGCACATCACAATCGTGAGCTGCTTTGTTGCACTCAAAATGACCATGCATACCGATAAGTCCGAGATGAAGCGGATGTCCGTTAGGAACCGCACCAAGACCCATAAGTGATGAAACAACAGGTGCATCAATCTTTTCAGCAAAGGTAATTAAATCCTCCCCAACCTCTGAAAGAATTGCACCGCCGCCAACATATATAAGCGGTTTCTTTGCCTGAGATATAAGCTCAACTGCTCTTTTAAGGCACTTTTCCTTTGGTGTTTTATGATTATCGACTTCAACCTTTGGCTGCGGCTCGTATTCGCACATTGCCGCTGTAATATCCTTTGGAATATCAACAAGAACAGGACCCTTGCGTCCGCTCTGTGCAATTTCAAATGCACGGCGGATGGTATCGGCAAGCTCTGTTACATCCTTAACCATAAAGTTATGCTTAGTAATAGGCATTGTAATACCTGTAATATCAACCTCCTGGAAAGAGTCTCTTCCCAGACCTTCTGTAGCATAGTTGCAGGTGATTGCTACAACCGGAATTGAATCCATATAAGCAGTAGCAATACCGGTTACGAGATTAGTTGAACCGGGACCTGATGTTGCAAAGCAGACCCCCACCTTACCTGTTGCACGGGCATAGCCGTCTGCAGCGTGTGAAGCACCCTGCTCATGAGCTGTAAGAATATGGTTAAAAGTGTCACCATATTTGTAAAGCTCATCAAAAATATTCAGAATTGTACCGCCCGGGTAGCCGAAAATAGTATCTACCCCTTGTTCCTTTAAAACCTCAAGAACAATCTGCGAGCCATTGAGTTTCATAATTTTCGCCTCTCTTTTCTGCAAAAAAGTGCTAAACCTTGACAAAATACAGCAAAGCTTTACACTGCCTAAAAAATTATTAGAAATATAATATATTATTTGCCTGTCAAAGTCAAGTGTATTTAATACTTGTAAAACGGATTTTTTTGATATATAATATATGGGATTATGCAGACAGATTTTAAATTCTAAGGAGATTCAAATATGAAGCTTGGTATTGTAGGATTACCTAACGTAGGTAAGAGCACACTTTTTAACGCTATAACAAATGCAGGTGCACAAAGTGCCAACTACCCATTCTGCACAATTGAGCCGAATGTAGGTATGGTTTGCGTTCCTGACGAAAGACTTGATAAGCTTGCTGAAATGTATGAGCCTGATAAGTTCACACCTGCAACAATTGAATTTGTTGACATTGCAGGACTTGTTAAGGGTGCATCTCAGGGCGAGGGCTTAGGCAACAAATTTTTATCACATATCCGTGAGGTTGATGCTGTTATTCACGTTGTTCGCTGTTTTGAAAACGATGATATAACTCACGTTGACGGAAATATCGACCCTGCAAGAGATATTGAAACTATTAATCTTGAGCTTATTCTTTCAGACCTCGATATTCTCGCAAGAAGAATTGACAGCAGAAAAAAAGCTATGAAGGGTGACAAAAAGCTTGCACCTGAGGTTGAGTTTCTTGAAAAGCTGCAGGCGGAAATGGAGCAGGGCAAAACTGCACGCAGTATTGAAATTGATGATGACGAGCAGGAATATCTTAAAGACGTTTCACTGCTTACAATAAAACCTGTTATATATGCCTGCAATATGGGTGAAAACGACTTCGCTAACGGCATTGAGAACAATTCATTTTATAAAATCGTTGAAGAGATTGCTGCTGCAGAGGGTGCAGAAACATTACCGATATGTGCTGAAATGGAAGCTGAAATTGCTCAGCTTGACGATGAGGAAAAGGAAATGTTCCTTGCTGATATGGGACTTGAAAAAAGCGGTCTTGACAGACTGATAAAAAAGAGCTATGCACTGCTTGGTCTCATTTCATACCTGACAGCAGGCAAGCCCGAGGTAAGAGCTTGGACAATAAAGAACGGTACTAAAGCTCCGCAGGCGGCCGGTAAAATACACACTGATTTTGAACGCGGTTTTATCAGGGCAGAGGTTGTTGCATTTAATGATTTGATTGAGTGCGGAGGTATGACGGCTGCCAAGGAAAAAGGACTTGTTAGATCCGAAGGCAAGGAATATGTTATGAAAGACGGAGATATTGTTCTTTTCCGCTTCAATGTTTAAAAGACATTTTCGACAAATCCCGACTATTAAAGCCGGGATTTTATGATATTTGTTGATTTTGCATAAAATTTTCAGTTAATTTTTAAAAAATTAGTTGACTGTAATATATTATTCTGTTATTATTTATTTAAGGTGGGAGAGGATTATGTCAATGGAAACTAAAAAACCATACGACCAAATTCTTTCAAATGCGCAATCAGGCGATACAAAAAAGCAGGAAGCTATCATCAAGGATTACAGAGCAATGGTTGAAATGATTGCCTCTAAGTATAAAGATTCCCCTATGGAACGAGAGGACTTGATTCAGGAGGGTATGATTGGTCTTTTAGCTGCTATTAAGTCATATGACAGCAGCAAGGGTGCAAGTTTTAAAACATACTCTAAAATCTGTGTTGACAATGCTATGCAGACTGCACTGAGAAAATTCAACAGACTCAAGGACATTCCGGTACAAAATGTTGTTGAGTATATGGAGGAAGAAATCCCCGTTGAAAACGGATTTGACAGTGCAGAGGATATATTTATTGCCAGAGAAAGCGTTTCAATGTTAACTTCTGTTCTTCAACAGAATCTCTCAGATTTTGAAAATGAAGTTTTACGGCTTCATATTGTCGGCTGCAGTTACAATGAAATTGCGAAGCGATTAACTAAAACACCTAAGGCAATAGACAATGCCTTACAAAGAGTTCGCAAAAAATTAAGCAATGTAAAGCTGTGAGCTTAAAGAATGAGAGGTAATTAAAATGTTTGAAGACAAGACACTAACCTGTAAAGACTGTGGTAACGATTTTGTATTCACTGCAGGTGAGCAGGAATTTTATGCAGAAAAGGGATTTGTAAACGAGCCGCAAAGATGCAAGGACTGCCGTGACAAGAGAAAGGCTGCCGCAAGAGCTCCCAGAGAGCTTCATGATGCAGTATGTGCAAACTGCGGTGCAGGATGCAAGGTTCCGTTCGTACCAAACGGTGATCGCCCTGTTTATTGCAGCGAATGTTTCGCAGCAATGAAAGACTAATTTTATTAGTTAAAAGCTCCTTGTACAAAGGAGCTTTCTTTTTTTCTAAAAAAAGGGTTGACAAGTTGCTTTTACTGTGGTAATATTATTGAGCACCAAACGCAGAGGTATCGAAGTGGTCATAACGAGGCGGTCTTGAAAACCGTTTGTCCGAAAGGGCGCGTGGGTTCGAATCCCACCCTCTGCGCCAAATAAAAAAGACAGCCTAAAAGGCTGTCTTTTTTATTTTTTGGCGTTTAAGTATATTTAACAATTTTATAATTATCTCTAAAAGGTATATCATGATGGAAAGCTGTCAATCAAGAATGCAAAAAGCATTAACTTCATATCCGGATATTGCTAAAGCTTTTGAAGAGGTCATTTTGGCTTTTAAAGAAAGCAGTGCAAAAAACAGAGCATCTTCAATGTACAATTGTGTAAAAAGCATTGCAGAATATTTATACTCAAAATGCAATGCACCTGACTGCAACAATCTTCTGAAAAAAATCAATATGCTGTATAAAGCAAAAGTTATTTCAGCACAAACCTATGTAAATTATATGTCTATTATCGACTATAAGAATAAATATGAATATTTAACAGCCTTCCAGGAAACAGAAACAATCAAGCTGCTATTAAGAG
>JAIDEF010000316.1 GCA_029054965.1 Eubacterium sp. | reverse complement strand
GTATTGACAAGTTATCCAATCTGTGATACCATACATATAGATACTTTTGGTATGTAAACAGAGGTGAGCTAATGGCAAGGAACAAATACCCCGAGAAAACAAAAAAGCTGATTATCGAAAAGGCAACTGAATTATTTCTGGAAAATGGGTATGAAAACACTACACTTCAGGATATTATTGACCATTTAGGCGGTTTGACAAAGGGAGCAGTTTACCACCATTTTTCTTCAAAGAATGATATTCTTTTGGCAGTTATGACTGATATTTATGCTGATAATCATTTGCTTGCAGATTGGGATAAAGTGTTAAAGAGCAATGACTTAAACGGCAAAGAAAAAATAAAAAAAATGTTCGCCATGTCATTAAGCGATACAGATGAAATGCGTTTCGCTTCAATGAAGGTTGACTACAAAAAAACACCGGAGCTTTTAAGTGATTATCTCAACAGAACAGTAAATCATCTGGCACCTCAATACTTTGAGCCGGCTATTAATCAGGGCTTACTCGACGGCTCAATATTAACAGATTATCCCGCGGAACTGGCACAGGTTATGATGTTGCTTGCAAACATATGGCTTAACCCCATTGTTTTTCGATGTGATAAAAGTGAAATGAAAAACAAATTTTTATTCTTGTGTGATATGGCAGATAAAATGGGACTTGACGGACTCCTTGATGATATTTATCCGTTATTTGAAAATTACACAAAATAATCAAGACCGCTAAGGCGGTTTTGATTTTGAACATATACATACTAAAAGTATGTATAATAAAAGGAGAAGAATTTATGAAAAGCCCTTATGAAAATGAATCATTCTTATCAACAAAAGAACGTTTGATATACGGAATATCAAACGGAGGTCAGGTTATGGGGTATTCACTTGTATCATCCTACCTGATGTATTTTTATGTTAACATCTTTGCTATAGATGCCGGGGTTATCTCAATCATTTTTTTAATCGGCGGAATATGGGATATTATCAATAATCCTTTAATAGGAACATTTATTGACAGAAAGAATAAATCCGACGAAAAACTCACCCGGTTAATAAGGCGTTTTACACCCTTTCAGGCTGTGGCAACAATTCTCATTTTTATGGGCCCGGTATTTATAAAAAGCAATTACGTTCTCTCACCTGCCAAAATAATTTATTTACTGATAACATATTTTTTGTGGGAATTTTTTTATTCTGTCACTGATGTGTCCTTTAGCGGACTTGCAGCAGTCATTTCACCAAATCCGATTGAAAGGCAAAAAGCGATATCAACCGCAAGCATATGTGTTCAATTATCAGGCTCATTCGTGCTCGTATTAATACCGATGATACTGGATCTTTCAAAATCAGGCAAGCTCGGGATATCTATGACACAAGTATTTATGGGAATAGGCATGATTGCAGGTACTGTGGGGGTGGGACTGTTTGCCCTTTCAGGCTACTATGTAAAGGAGCGAATTGTTCAGCAAAAGCCGATACAGCCCATTAAAGAATTGCTGTCAAGCTTAGCAAACAACAAACCGCTTATATTGTTATTGCTTTCTAACCTGATTTCAAGCTTTGCAGGAATCGGAGAAGCATTTTCAACCTACTACTATCTTGATGTTCTGGGATACGCCAGTCTGTCAATAATAGCCGCCGCACCCGCATTTCTAATTTCCCTTTTTTCGTATTCTCTTATAAACACTGCTAAAAATCGGTTTAGCAACAAAGTAATCATCATAGGGAGTAATCTCATTGTCGGTGCTTTTCAGTTTGTTGTGTTTCTTATAGGATTGCGCCACTTTCAAAACATAAAAATAATGCTACCCTCCATAATCATTTGTAACTGCATTACAGGTCTTTTCGGAGGTGTTTTAAATACACTGCCTACCGAAATGCTGACAGAAGCAACAGATTACGCAGAGTGGAAAACAGGTATGCGAACAGAAGGGATTGCCTTTTCACTGAAAAACAGTGTAGTCAAGGTTTACGGCACACTTGCACAGGGATTTGCCGCTTTTTTGCTCAATCTTATAGGATATGTGTCAACATCAGGACAAGCAGTTGTTCAAAGCAATACAGTACAAAAAAGAATTTGGATTATTTTTTCACTTACACCGGCAGTAATTCGTCTTGTATGCACATTACCTGTTTTCTTTTACAATATTATAGGTGAAGAAAAACAAAGAATGCTGAATGATTTGAAAATACAAAGAAAACGAAATGATTAATTCAAAGCAAAAATAACATCATAAAAAACTTCACCGTTATTATTAAAAACAAAAAAGCTCGGTACATAAAAGTACCGAGTCTTTCAAATTTATCAATTATTTTCTCTTAATCTGCTTTTCTGTCATAAGATAATCATCAGAAGCAGGATAGTGGTTTGTGTAAGTGATAGTAAGAGTAGCACTCTTATCCTTAATAACAGCAACATTAGCGTGGTTAACAGCAATGTTAACAACCATATTGTAGTCAGCCTCAAGAACTTCCTTAGTAGCAGTATCAACCTTAACTGTTACTGTACCGCCCTTATAGTCAACCTTAACATTTTCCTCTACTGTACCTGATGCGAATGTAAGCACATCAATCTGTCCCATAACACCGCCGATATCACCGAGAACCTCGAAGAAACGACCTGCAGAGTCATCACCACGCATACTCATTGAGCCTGCTTTAGGCTGAATAACCAATGTAATTGTTCCGTCACCATTATCCTTAACATTAGCAGCAAGAATATCGTCAGCAGTTACAGCAGATGTTCTGAAGTCATGATCATTCTTACGTGTAGCATCCTCAAGGTTATTATCCATTTCAGGATTTCTGTTGTAGCAAGGAACAAGACCATAAGTATTCTTAGCAAACAAACCGCCTGCAATACCAGGAACAAGATTGTTAATAAGTGCGTTTGATGCACCATCAATCATAATGTCACCAATCGTCATATCTTCATCGCCAAGAAGCTTATACCATGTCTGAGTATTGCCGTCACCGTCAATATACTCAGCAGTCAAAGTCTTGGTATAATCATAAGCTTCCTTATAGAAAGCAGCAACATCCTCAAGTGTATTGAAATCAACACCGCCGTAAGTACCCGGAGTCAACGCTTCAATTACAGGAGTATCCTCTGAAGAGTTTGCGTCAGCATTATCATCTGTTTTCTGCCAGTCACCGGTCTTAATTTCGTGAATAGCTTCAATAGCACCGTTTGTTACATAGTTAACTTTCTTACAACCTGCAAAGCTGGTAGCAATCATACCAACAGCGAGAGCAAGACATAAGCCCTTTTTTACATATTTGTTCATTTAGGGTTCCCCTTTCATAATTTGTACAATGTACGAATCTGTTTAGTCTAAAACACTACATATAAAATTTATCGTAAAATTACAAAAATGTCAATAGTATTTTTAAAATTCAATGACTATTTTTTTAATATACGCCATTTTTCATTGAGATTTGCAGTTTATTATGC
>JAIDEF010000315.1:1897-9390 GCA_029054965.1 Eubacterium sp. | reverse complement strand
CATTTTTATACATTCATGGTAGTACTGGAAAATTATGTTTTGATGGTTGTGATATATTAAAAACTGTAAATCAGAATGATAATAAAAAAAGAAGTGAGACCAAAAAAGACCATAAATTTTCTGAACTGAAAAACCTTTCAATAACAGGAAAAATATATTTAAATTCTTGTAATGGTGGTACATCAAACAATAAAACGGAATCTGCAGCATCAATTTTATCCAAAAAGGTTACGGGTCATTCAGTTAGGGCAGTTGTTAATGGTAATGTCTATTATCGGGGTGTAAATAAACCAAAGATGGATGGTCAACCATTAACAAAAGAAAAAGGTGCATATTGGCAAGATTTTAACTATCATTATGTAAGTAGAGAAAAGAAATATAAAGTTTGTCTTTCTAATAAAAGGAGTAATTGGAAATATGATTAAGAAAATAAGTTCTGTATCTGTATTATTGTTATTAATAATTATTGTTGCATGTGTTTTTTATATGTTTGTACTTAATCATAATTTAACAACAGAATTGATAGATGAAATATTTGTAAGTGATTTAGATGATTTTGAGAATGAACCACAATATTTTTTTATAAAGGATAGTAAATATAATGGCTTTTATGATGGCGCGGAGAAATTAAAATATTTATATCCTTGTTATGAATTTAATAAACTCAATTTAGATAAATTTACTTATGTGGTGTCAATTAATGGAACAATTGAATCAATAGTTTATAATGGAAGAAACTGTAAAAGAAGAACACAATTGGGTTTTCCCGATGTTTATACTGCTATAGTTAATTATTCAAAAACAAATGATAATATTATTAGAATTTATAAAATTAAAAAAATTAATATAGATTACAATTATCATCTATAAATTTATATTTTTGTAAATTGATATGTTATACACCCATGACGAGAAATCACCCTGGCTTTTTGTATATTTAATAGTTTGTTTATACAATAAATGTTGACAAATATTTACAAATTATTGTATTATGATTGTGACGAATGGGGCAGAACAGCAAGTGTTTCAGATATAGACAGTGATAACGACTGGATAGAGCTCGCAAATGCAAATCCGCTCCGCTATCGTGGCTATTACCTTGATACTGAAACAGGCTATTACTATCTCCAGTCACGTTACTATGACCCGAGCATTTTCAGATTCATTAATGCGGATTTACCTGAGTATATACAAGCAGAAAAGAATAATTTCTCAGGAATATGTTCATTTGCTTATTGTATGAATAATCCAACAAACAATAGTGACCCGTATGGTTATTCTGCAAAAAAGGATTTTAAAACGCCTAAAGAAGCACTAAAAAAATGGGCTAATGACCATTTTAAAAAATCCAAGAATATGAATAAAGAAATATGTGCGTTATTATATTCATATATCAAAAATCACACATATTACTATGGCTATACTGAGTATGCCATAGGGAAAAAAACAGAATGCGATCCGGTTAAGCAATGTAAATATTATTCAAGACCTCAAAATACTCGTGTTGTAGGAACAATACATACGCATCCTAATACAACTGTAGGTGGATTTTCAAAAAATGATTATAATTATAATAAATCCCATAGATTAAATGGTTATGTTGTATGTAAACAGGGTGTATATGCGCATTTATATACAAGTAAACCTGGCAATATAAATAGAATGTTAAATTATAAAATGGGGAAATTCGTATGAAGAAAATTATTGTATTAATAATGATTATGCTTATATGCTTGTTAAGTGCTTGTTCTTATGATACAGATGAAACTTATTTTAATGGAGCTGTTGAAACAGATAGTTCTATAAGCAAAATAACAGAGGATGAAGCTGTAAACATTGTAAATGAACATTTAAAATATTTAACCTCTAAATATGATACTTATGATGCATCATATTTTTCAGACGGGTCTTGGCATATTTTATTCTACAATGAGCCAATTACATGTGGTGGTGGAATAGATATTGTTATTGATGAAAACACCAAGGAAATTATCGACATTATTGAACAGGAATAGTATTTAGATGTTATATTAATTAACTGTTGCTTTGACTATGAAGTCACTATCTATTACTATCTCCAGTCACGTTATTATGCTCATACATCTGACAGAAATGGAAAAGTTGAAAAAAATACTTCTGTTAGATACTATTTTAAATCCCATCCTGGAGCTATTGTTTATTTTTGTCTTCTTAAATAACAGGAGTTGTGTTCAATGAAAAAGAAAATAATTTTTGGTATATCAATCATTCTTGTAATAGTTGTTATATTTGGTGTGTCTTTCTATGTTATAAAAGAGTACAATTATAAGTCATCGGCTCTTGATAAGGTTTCAGTGACTATGAATTATGACGGCTTTGCCAATAAGGAGGAGTATAAAGAAATCATTTCCGGATTTTATGTGTCACAGGATATTTCTGAGAAATATAAGAATGCTATTAAGATTAACCTTTCGGTCGAAAATAATTCTGATGAAACAGTTGAGCTGGCATTAAATGATTTAGAAAACGAGCATTTTTATATTTATGAAAGCTTTATCAGGCTGGAACCTTGGATGCCGATTGCTGCTAACGGTCAAGAAAATACGGAGATGTATATTTTAACAACTCTTTCAGAAGAGGATTTGGAAGTATTAAAAAATCAACAGTTTTCATTTACTGTCTATGACAGAGATACTGATGATTGGGAAAATTTTGTTTCGAAGGATATAGATTGTAACGTGACAGTGGATTAACACAAAACCCAGGGCGATTTCTCACCCTGGGTTTTATTGTTCCATTAATCGTGGAATAAATCGAAAGCTCAATAGCTATGAAAGCAGGGTGATTTTTCACTCTGCTTTTTTCATAATAACGATGGATTTTTCATACATATTATTGGTGATATGATGAAAAAAATAAAGCGCAGTAAAAAGGAATTTGATTACATATTCGGTAAGCCACGTCTTGAGATAGCAGGCGGTGAATGCCTTGTAGATGGATTAAAGAGTGTTGTTGAATACAGTGACACAAAAATTTCCGTCAGTCTTGGCAGTCAGATAATTGTATTTAATGGTTTTGATTTAAAAATCAACTCCTTCACAAAGGAAGGGGCTATTATTGAAGGCAATATTACTTATATGGAGTTTTTAAGTTGATATATTTATTCAGATGGATTTTCGGATATGTTAAGTTTTATTTTAAAAACGGCTTCAGTGAGGATTTTATAACTGACTGCTTTGCACAGGGTATGGAGCTGAGAGATATTGAAGATTGCGGTGAATATATAACTGCTGTCTGCAATATAAAAAATTATAAAAAATTGCATAGAATTGCATATAAGCACGGCGGTGTGGTGAAAATAATTAAAAAAAAGGGACTTCCTTTTGTTCTTCTGCCGCTGAAAAACAGATTTGGATTTTTTGTTGGAATGATTTGCTTTTGTGCAATTATTTCGTTTTTGAATGCGTTTATCTGGAATGTTGAGATAGTTGGTAACAGCAGGGTGAGCGATACAGCAATACTGACATATCTTGAAAACAATAATTTTAAAACAGGTGTTATGTGGGGCAGTGTTGACAGGATAGACCTTTGCTGGCGGATGATGAGTGATTTTGAGGATTTATCATGGGTACACATTAACAAATTCGGCACAACGGCAAGGATTGAGGTTAATGAAACAAGGCAGCAGGATGCTGAAGCGGATGAAGAAAAGCTGCAGGGAATAGGTGTTTTCAGACGTGAGCTGAGTACAACAGTCAGCCGTGAACAGAAGGATATTGCAATAAAGGAAATTAAGGAATATTATAAGTTGAATTTTTTCACGGCAGAAATACCCCTATATTTTAAAAGACAGACAGGGGAGCAGTCCTATGAAAGTTATAAAGCTTTAAAAATAAAAGATGTTGAGCTTCCGATTGGTTATACTAAAAGCGAAGAAAGATTTTTCAAAACAACTCCGAAAACATTGTCAGATGAAGAGTTGAAGGAGCTTGCCAAGAAAAGGCTGGGTTACCTTGAGCAAAAGGAGTTTGACGGCTTTGAAATTGTTAATCAGACGGAGCATTATGAACTGGCCGAGGATAAATGCACTATAAGCTGCTCATATATTATCAGAAGAAAATAATTTTGCCTTGCAAGGCAATACTTGTTGTGGTAAAATGTGGGTGTAAATTATTAAACATAAGGAGGTATTTCTATGCAAATGACTTTTCGTTGGTTTGGTGAAAAGCTTGATACTGTTTCACTTGACCAAATTAAGCAGATTCCGGGTGTTGTCGGCGTAGTGCCTGCTCTTCATTATCTTCCTGCGGGTGAGGCTTGGGAGATGGAGGACGTGCAGAAAATGCACGATGAAATCACTGCTGCCGGTCTTTCCATGGAATGTATAGAAAGTGTTAATGTTCACGAGGATATTAAGCTTGGACTGCCGAGTCGTGACGGATTAATAGAAAACTATAAAAAATCAATCAGAAATTTATCCAAGGTTGGAGTTAAGGTTATATGCTATAACTTTATGCCTGTTTTTGACTGGACAAGGACTGATTTATATATGCCGCTTCCGGACGGCTCTACCTGTCTTTGCTATGATGGCAAGCAGGTTGAGGGCAAGTCACCTGAGGATATGTTCAGAGAGATTGATGACAATTCAAATGGTTATGCTATGCCGGGATGGGAAACCGAGCGTATGGGTGAAATCAAGGAGCTTTTTGAAAAATATAAGGGTATAACTGCTGATGACTTGTGGACAAACCTTAAGTATTTTCTTGAGGCTATTATGCCTGTTTGCGAAGAATGTGATGTCAAAATGGCTATTCATCCCGATGATCCGCCATGGAGTATTTTCGGTCTGCCGAGAATTATTACAGGCAAGGAGGCTGTTGTTAAGCTTCTTGAAATGGTGCCAAGTAAGTATAACGGAATCACACTATGCACAGGCTCACTTGGTGCAAGTCCTGATAATGATATGGTTGAGATTATTAAGGCAGCGGGTGAAAGAATTTATTTTGCCCACCTAAGAAATGTTTCAATCAATGACCAGTGGTTTAATGAAACAGCCCACGAAAGTGCAGCAGGCTCACTTGATATGTATGAGATTATTAAGGCTTTGCAGGAGGTTGGATTTGACGGATATATCCGCCCTGACCACGGCAGAATGATATGGGGTGAGGTTGCAAGACCGGGCTATGGTCTTTATGACAGAGCACTTGGTGTTAGCTATCTCAATGGTCTTTGGGAAGCAGTAGAAAAATCAAGAAAGGAAAAATAATATGTTTAAACACGATAATTTAAAGGGCAAGGTTGCAGTTGTTACAGGCGGCGGCGGTGTTATTTGCGGTTCATTTGCAAAAACTCTGGCTAAACAGGGCTGCCGGGTAGCAGTTCTTGACCTCAATGAAGCTGCAGCACAGGCTTGTGCTGATGAAATAAATGCAGACGGCGGTGAGGCTATTGCTGTTGGATGTAATGTTTTAGAGCTTGAGTCTATGGAAAAGGCTCGTGATATTATTGCAGAAAAGCTTGGTACCTGTGATATTCTGCTTAATGGTGCAGGCGGCAATAACCCAAAGGGAACTACAACTAAGGATACGCTTGAAAAAATTGATCTTGTTCAGAAGGATGAGAATATTAAAACCTTCTTTGACCTTGATCCTAATGGTATCAGCTTTGTGTTCAATCTTAATTTTCTGGGCACATTAATTCCTACTCAGGTATTTGCAAAGGATATGGCTGAAAAGGAAAACGGAACAATTATTATGGTAACATCTATGAATGCATACCGTCCTTTAACAAGAATTCCTGCATACAGTGCAGCAAAGGCTGCTGTTAAGAACTTTACTGAATGGATGGCTGTTCATTTTGCTCCTCTCGGAATTCGCGTAAATGCTATTGCTCCGGGCTTCTTCTCAACAAAGCAGAATGCAACACTGCTCTGGAATGAGGATGGAACACCGACAGAAAGAACAGGCAAGATTTTAGCGGCTACACCTATGAAGCGCTTTGGCGAGGCTGAAGAGCTTGATGGTACACTGTTGTTCCTTTGTGATGAGGAATATTCAGGCTTTATTACAGGTGTTAATATTGCAGTCGACGGCGGTTTTAATGCTTACAGCGGTGTATAATTGATTTAATTGATAACGGGTACAGATTTAATGAAGATATTGTACCCGTTATTTTTTAGCAAATGAGGTGTTTTATATGTCGAAAACAAAGAAAATAGCTGTCAGTATCATAGCGGTATTGTTGGCAATAATTATTGCGGTAGGTGCTTACATAATGCTTGGAGTTGTCGGTATTGATGAAAAAAGAAGCTACGGCGAAAGTGCCGCAGTCAATGAAAATATTAATACTAATGTTACTGTAATTGATGATACTGTTTCATATCAGAATATAAATGGATTTGGTGCCTCTGCCTGCTGGTGGAGTCAGGATGTCGGTACATGGGAAAACAGTAAGGAAATTCTTTCGTATCTTTATGACAAAAATAAGGGTATAGGTTTGAATATTTACCGATATAATATAGGTGCAGGCTCAAAGGGTGATGAGCATATTCTTACTGAAAACCGCGGTACTGAATGCTTTTTATTGCCTGATGGCAGCTATGATTTCACTGCTGATGCTGCTGCTCAGAAATGCCTTGCCGAGGCAAAGGAGCTTGCCGGTGATGATTTAAGAGTCACTCTTTTTGTTAATTCTCCACCTGTAAGTATGACCAAAAACGGTTTGGGCTATGGCTCTGCTATCAAGGAGGATGAGCCGTGGGTGACTAATCTTGATGCTGCAAATTATAAGCCTTTTGCAGATTACTGCTATAATGTGGCTGAGCATTTTGTTAATGAGGGTTATAAGGTAACAGATATTTCGCCAATTAATGAGCCTCAGTATAGCTGGGCAGCATGGTATAATGAGGATGGAACTTTTTCTGTTAATCAGGAGGGCTGTCATTACTCAAAGACTGAGGCAAGGGATTTGTACAAAGTAATGGTTGACAAATTCTCCGGCTCAGATTTAGAGAAAAATAACGGCGTTAAGGTGTCAATGTTTGAGTCAGGCTCGATGGAGGGCAAGGATTCAAGCTGTGCTGCCTATATGGATTGCATCCTTGGAAAGGGTCCTAAGTATGTGTTTAAAAACAAGGATTTAAGAGATTATTTTAAGGATGTAAGCATGCATTCCTATTGGTCATCAACTGAAACAAAAAAGGATGCTGCAAATTACTTAGCTGATAAGTATTCTGATTATAATATTACAGCAACCGAGTATTGTCAGATGACAAATGATGAGAATACGGGTGTGTTTGACCTTATCTCTAAAGAGGAAAACGGCACAAACGGAATGGGCATTGAATATGGTGTTGCAATGGCAAAGGTTATAGTTGATGATTTAACTATTCTCAATGCCAATGAGTGGAACTGGTGGCTCGGTTGCTCATATGGTGTTTATCCCGACGGACTTGTTTATATCAATGCAGACAATCATAAGGATATTCAAATCTCAAAAAGATTATGGTGTCTTGG
>JAIDEF010000315.1:0-1887 GCA_029054965.1 Eubacterium sp. | reverse complement strand
TGAGGGTGCGGTTCGTATTGCCTGCAGTTCAGGTGTTGAGGGTATTGATGGCTGGGCATTTTATAATACGGATGATACGGTAACAGTAGTTTATGTTAACAATACTGATAATGATGCAGTAACAAGGCTTAATGCAGACAGTGATTATTCAGTTTATACAACAAGTGATAAGTATGATTTAGAAAAAACTGCAAGCGGTGCAGCAGGTGATGCGGATATTCAAATCCCTGCAATGTCAGTTGTTACTGTTAAGTTTTAGAAGTGAGGGTTAAGAAATGGACAATAAAATTTGTCAAAGCTGCGGTATGCCGATAATTTCAAATGAACAATTAGGTAAAAATAAAGACGGAAGTGTCAATACTGATTATTGTAAGTATTGTTATGAAAACGGCGAGTTTATAGATAAGGTTTCAATGGAAGAATATATAGAGATGTGTTCACAGTATGGTGAACAGGCAGGAATGACTAATGAAGAAATGAAAGAGCATTGCACGAAATTATTTCCTGTTTTAAAAAGGTGGAAATGCACCTGTACTGATAAATGTGCCGGTGGATATAATCCTGATTGTACCTGTACAAATCCCGAATGTCATTGCCGAGAGAAATAGTTTGAATTTTTTTAGCTGAGAAAACAGCCTTATATAATGCACATAGCGTTATATAAGGCTGTTTTGGTTTGTTTAATATTTATTAGCACCAAGGATATGGATTCCTTGGGCGGAGCTGAAATAATATGTATTAAGATTTCTCATATATGAATCATCAGTATGTGCTGATACAAGTGGTGTGCCGTTTGAAAATCCTGTTACAATAAGTGTATGGTAATATTCAGCACCATTGTTAAGACTGATGAAATCTCCGATTTCAAGGTTGTTTACTGACACGGCAGATGCAAAGGGTCCTTCACCTTTATTATTAAGCATAAATTTTATGAAGTATTCTGCTCCTGACCAGGCGGCAGCACGGTCATTTGGAGAATTGTAATACCAGCCGATATCCTTTTGATAGTTCATTACATTTACGCCTGCATAAAGACATTGTGAAGCAAAATTTGTGCAGTCACCGCCCATTCCGTCAAAATTCATATATATGCTATTTCTTGACCTTGCCCACTGTTTTGCATATTGAAGTGCATTTTCTCTGTTGTAATTTATAAAGTGCATAGTATCACATACCTTTCATTAAATTGTATTAATAAAAGGAAAAAATAGTACTGATAATAAAATAATAAAGGACAGCTTACAAAAGCTGTCCTTTGCTTATAATAATTTGTATTCCCAATTGTCATTTTTTTTATAATAATAAAATTCACTCAGGCTGTCATCCTCAAAAATCTTTATCATATCATCAAAGTCCTGTGAGAGCTTATAACTGCTCAGCTCATTTCTCTTAATCCAGAATACTTCGCCCTCATTGGATGACTGCAATTTACCGCTGAACTGATTTGTTTTGCAGAATACAACCAGATACCTTGAGCCGTCTGTATTCTGCCACTGCTTCAGTCCGCAAAGCCTGGGAGATTTTATATCAAGCCCCGTTTCCTCTTTAACCTCACGGATAACAGAGTCAATGATGGATTCGCCTTCTTCAACGTGACCTCCCGGGAAGGTAACACCTGCCCAATCGCCTGCAAGTCTGTCAAGCACAAGGATATTGTCATTGTCATCATAAACCATACATAGGTTAGTAAGTTCAATCATGTTTGCTCGGTCTGACATGGGGCATACTCCTTTTATTTTGTGTGTTCGTCAAGAGTGAGGTAATATGCAGGAAGAAAATGCTCTCTGAAATATTTTACCTCAGGTAAATTGATTGTGCTGATTTTTTCCTCCTGTGCTTTGAGTGCAGTTTCAAATTCAAGGTTGCCCATTCTGTGCTCCTCAATAC
>JAIDEF010000314.1 GCA_029054965.1 Eubacterium sp. | reverse complement strand
AGACGTCTATACGAGACAGATTCTGGAGCTGGTGCAGTCCGTCCTGAAGAATAGCAGTGTTTGCTTTTACCTCTCTCATTCCGTTTGTCAGTGTTTTGACATTAGTGCTTAAATTTTCTGTTCCTTCAGTAAGCATAGGCAGACTTTTTTCAATACCATTAAAATACTGAACAGCACCGTTTAAATAAGTTTCTGCACCTGTTTGCTGATACAGTCTGAGGTACTCCATTGCTTTTGTATAATTTGCGTTAAGAGTAACAGCTGCATTGTTAAGAGTGTCTGTTCCCTTATCAAGAGCATCAAGGCTGTCATTATCGGCCTTTTCATCAAGTGCCTTTACGGAAAGGTCAACGCCTGCAGCAGCACGGTCAACTCCCAGTGCAGCGGTTTTTATTCCGTCGCTGAGTTTTGCCGCACCATTTTCACAAGCAAAAACTCCCTGTGTGTATACTTTTATGCTGTTGTTTAATGTATCGCTGCCTTCATAAAGCTGGGCTGAACCATTATTTAAAGCTGTATTGTTTTGTGTTATTGTATTCAAACCACTGTTAAGCTCATTTGCACCTGTGTTGAGTGAATTTATTCCGTTGCCAAGAGCAGGGGCAGCATTTTCAAGTGAGATTGTTCCGGACTGCAGTTTTACAAGTCCGTTTCTCAAATCAAATGAACCTGATGTAATCTGCTTGCTTCCGTTAAAAAGTGCAGATGTGCCTTTGTTTAATTCCTTAGCCCCACTGTTCAGTTTTGACGCTGCATCTGTCAATTTGCCTGAACCATCGGAAAGCTGATCAAACCCATTCTGCAATTCCTTCATTTCATCTGGTACGCTGTTTAGCTTGTTACACAGTGTATTAATTATTTCCTCGTCAATACTTGAATTTACACTTTCCTTGATTGTAGGCATAGCGTAACCTATAATCTGTGAAGCAAGATAATTTTTCTTCTGATTTGCTTTGTAAACAATTGAATTGTGAAGCTTTTCAGTATCTTTGGACACTGTTGACGCACACTCAGAAAAATCCTTTGGAATAATTATTGCAGCATAGTATTTATTGCCGAGTACACCTTCATCTGCATCTTTTTCGTCAGTAAATACAAATTTAAGTGATCCGTCTTCTTTCAGATTTTCACATATTTCATTACCGATATTTCTTTGTTCATTGTTAATTTGTGCGCCATTGTCAAGATTGACCACAGCAACGGGCACATCATCAAGCCTTGCATATGGGTCCCAGAAGGCACTCAGGTAAAAATAGCTGTACATAAGTGGTATAACGAGTACACCTATTATAATGATTGCCTTCAAGAAAATGTTAG
>JAIDEF010000313.1:377-9407 GCA_029054965.1 Eubacterium sp. | reverse complement strand
CCTCAAACAAAGTAACAAAAGAATATCTTTTAATGAATGATAAATAGAACTTTGCTTTAATACACATAAATAAAAAACAGAAATTTATTTAAAATCAATTCAAGGAGAAATTCTTATGAAAAACAAAATCAAAATGTTCTTATCAAGCGGTAAAACCATACCACAGTTAGTTAAAAAGCTTCTAAAGAATGTTGACAACACAGAAAGCTTTCTTGACACAGTTTTAAAAAATGACATATGGAGCAACAGCTTTGAGCAATCAATTCCGATTTATCAGATATATCATCACATCCATAGCTTTATGGATGAATGTGAGATTAAGAACGGCAAAGCTATTTCAAAGGATAATAAAATAAGAAAGGTTTTATTTCTTGGCTATGACGGTATGCGTGCAGATATGACCGCCGCACTGCTTGCAAGAAGAAATGAATTTGATGACTCCCTTCCCTGCTGCAGCACTCAGTTCAGCGGAATAAAAGAAGTCAGCAAAAGCGGAGGCCTTTACCTTGCATACTGCGGCGGAGAAACAAACACTCCCACTCAGCAGACAACATCAACCTCAGCAGGATGGACCGCACAATTTACAGGTGTATGGGGCTGTAAAAACGGTATAAAAACTAATGATGACACAAAGAATATGCAATATGAAACCTTTATGCTTGAATATGCAAAGAAGGGACTTTCTTCTTCGCTTAATTTCACTTGGGATCCGCTGTTTGATGTTAACTATTCACCCGAGGTCAGACAGGTTATGAAAAAGCCTGAAATAAAAATGAATTTCTGCGATACTGACAGAAAAAAGAATGCAAAAATTCCTAAAGCATTAAAAATATCACAGGAATTTTCAGATTTCCTTGCACCCGATATTCCGTCAAAGTCTGCACCATTCGACAGTGCAGCAAGAGATTATGTGCTTCACCGTATCAATCTTGGTGATGACATTATCTGCGGACTTTATGACTCAATTGATTCTATGGGTCATATGTTTGAATTTTCACCAAAATGTGCAGAATACGCAAATGCTTCACTAACCTGCGATAATTTTACATATCAGATTGTACAGGAAATAAGAAAACGAGAGGCTGAGTATAATGAAGAATGGCTGATTGTTCTTGCAAATGATCACGGCGGAATAAGAAAAGGTCACGGCGGACAAACACCTGAAGAAAGAACAACATGGATTGCAACAAATATAGCTATTGACGAAGGTCTGTTCGGCAAAGGCTATAATGGCAGAACACAGAATATATAAGCAAAGAACACCCCGATTTTATCGGGGTGTTCTTTGCTAAAATCGTTTTAATCCGCTCGTATAATTTTTGACTCGACATTACAAATAGTAAACGATATTGACAATCGCATAATCCATAATATATAATATCTAAAATTATATATATTTCATTAAAAATTTAAATTTTGGAGAAAACTGCAAATGAAATACGCATTAATAGGCTGCGGCAGAATTTCGCCCAACCATTTAGAAGCAGCTAAAAACAATTCCATTGACATTGCTGCAATTTGTGATATTGTGCCTGACAGAATGGATATTGTTGCAAAAACCTGCAATCTTTCAGACAGTGTCATAAAATATACCGATTATAAAGAGCTTATCGAGAAAGAGCATCCTGAGCTTGTTGCTATTGCAACGGAAAGCGGAACACACTTTGATATTGCCTCCCACTGTATTAGCTGTGGCTGCAATGTGATTATTGAAAAACCAATTGCGCTCTCAATAGAAGATGCAGATAAGCTCATCGCCCTGGCAAAGGAAAAGAAAGTTTTGATTTGTGTTAATCATCAGAACAGGTTCAACAAATCCATTCAGTATATCCGTAATGCAGTTGAAAACGGAAGATTCGGAAAGCTTCTTCATGCTTCTGCAAACATTCTTTGGAACCGTAATCAATCTTATTACTCTGCAGCCTCCTGGAGGGGAACATGGGCACAGGACGGCGGAGTACTGATGAATCAGTGCATTCATAACATTGACCTTCTTCGCTGGATGATGGGTAATGAAATTGACGAGGTGTTTGCATATACTGACAGACTTATGCATCCGTATATTGAAGCAGAGGATTTTGGCTCTGCACTGATTAAATTCAGCAACGGCTCCTATGGTATTATTCAGGGGACTTCAAATGTATTCCCTAAGAATCTTGAAGAAACACTTTATATTTTCGGAGAAAATGCAACAGTTAAGGCCGGCGGTAAATCCGTCAATATAATTGAAGAATGGAGCTTTGCCGATAATCTTGACAACTCCGAGCATGTAAAATCAAAATACAGTGAGGATGTTCCTAACATCTATGGATATGGACATACTCCGCTGTATGCTGATATGATTGATGCTATACGGACAGGCAGAGCTCCATATGTTTCCGGAGAAGATGGTAAAAGAGCATTGGAGCTGGTTCTTGCGATATACAAATCAGCTAAAGAAGGACAACCTGTTAAACTGCCGCTGAAAAAATGCTCTGCTCTTGATTTTAAAGGCAGATTCGACGATAATGAAAATCAGTCAAATCAGTTATAGAGCATAGACCGCTGATTTATTATGTTTTGTACGGAGGAATATATGGATAAGGACTATTATATTCACAGCAGCAGCTTCATTGATGATAATGTTTCTGTAGGAAGCAATACTAAAATATGGCATTTCTGCCATATTCAGAATGGTGCAGTAATAGGAAAAAACTGTGTTTTGGGACAGAATGTAAATATTTCAAATAATGTAAAAATAGGAAACGGTGTTAAAATTCAGAACAATGTATCTGTATATGAAGGGGTCGAGCTTGAGGATTATGTTTTCTTAGGCCCCTCCTGCGTTTTCACAAATGATCTTACCCCAAGAGCAAAATACCCCAAAGGCACTGCAAATTATAAGCACACACTTGTCCGAACAGGAGCAACAATCGGAGCTAACGCCACAATTGTCTGCGGAAATACAATAGGCAAATGGGCTTTGGTCGGTGCAGGCGCTGTAGTAACATCAGATGTTCCCGATTACGCACTTATGTTAGGCATTCCTGCACGGATATCAGGCTGGGTATGCGAATGCGGTCAGGTTTTGGAAAAAAATCTAAAATGCTCCTGCGGACACAGTTATCGAATTGGTAAAAACGGATTGGAGGAAACTCTATGCAGTTCAGAGATTTAAAAGCACAATATCTGGCACTCAAGCCACAAATTGATTCCGCTGTTCAGTCTGTTATAGACAAAGGAGAATTTATTCTTGGTAAGCCCGTTGACGAATTGGAAAAAACACTTGCTGAATACGCACAGCGCAAGCACTGCATAACATGTGCCAGCGGTACAGATGCATTGCAGCTTTCACTTATGGCAATGGGTGTTGGCCACGGTGATGCTGTATTCACATCCGATTTCACATATTTTGCATCTTCTGCAGCCGCATCTATACTCGGTGCAACGGTTGTTTTCGTAGATATTGATAGTAAAACATTCAATATATCTCCGCAGGCGCTGGAGCGTGCAATTCAAAAGGTTATTAGTGAGGGTGAGCTTACTCCCAAGGTCATTATTCCTGTTGACCTGTTTGGTTTGCCTGCAGATTATTCCAAAATAATTCCGATTGCCGAAAAGTACGGTCTTAAAGTATTAGAAGATGCAGCTCAGGGCTTCGGCAGCAGTATTGACAAAAAACCAGCCTGCTCCTTCGGTGATATATCAGCAACATCTTTTTTCCCTGCAAAGCCGTTAGGCTGCTATGGTGACGGCGGAGCAATATTCGTTGATGACGATATGCTCAATGAGCGTTTACGTTCACTGAGGGCTCTTGGAAAATCACCATTTGATAAATATGACAATCTTGAAATCGGAATCAATTCCAGATTAGACACCATGCAGGCAGCTATTCTTATTCCGAAATTCAAAGCTTTAATTGATTATGAATTAGAAGCAATTAATAGAATCGCAGAGTTATATGACCAAAGGCTGTTTGATTCAGTTGCTGTACCATATATCCCCTGCGGATATCTATCCTGCCGTGCACAGTACACAATCACTTTAGCTGATGAAAGTTCAAGAAACAGAGTACGAAATGCATTGACTGAAAACAAAATACCATCAATGATTTATTACCCCAAAGGTCTTCATCAGCAAAAAGCATATGAAAGTATGAAGTTATCTGACGAACTTTATCCAAATACTATTAATGCATCAAAAACTGTTCTTAGTCTGCCGATTCATCCATATATGAACGAGGAAGAGGTATATATTATTTCTGAAATTGTAAAAAATAATATATAAATATAAAGGAAATATGTAAAATGGAATACAATAAAATATATCATAGTCTTATTCATGGTAAATCTAACCTTGCTGTCGTTGGACTTGGATATGTTGGATTACCCATTGCTTTTGAATTTGCAAAGCATGTCAATGTAATTGGATTTGACATTAATGAAACAAAATTAAGCGAGTATAAAAACAATATAGATTCCGAAGGAAAGCTCAGCGAATCAATGGGAAATGTAAATATTGATTTCACATCTGACCCGAAAAGACTGAAAGAAGCGAGTTTTATAATTGTAGCCGTACCGACTCCGATAAAAAAAGATAACAGTCCGGACCTTGAGCCTCTGGAAAAAGCTTCAGCAACAATCGGACAAAACCTCGCTCCGGGTTCTATAGTTGTATTTGAATCCACAGTTTACCCGGGTGCAACCGAAGATATCTGTGTTCCGATTATAGAAAAGCTGTCAGGTCTGAAATGCGGAACGGACTGGAAAGTCGGATACAGCCCTGAACGCATTAATCCGGGCGACAGAATACATACACTCCCCACAATCAAAAAGGTTGTTTCAGGAATGGATGAAGAAACTGCATCTGAAATTCAGAAAATATATGACATAGTTATCAAAGCCGGTACATTTCTTGTTTCAAATATCAAGACAGCCGAGGCTGTGAAAATCGTTGAAAATTCTCAGCGTGATGTCAACATTGCTTTTATGAATGAGATTTCTGCAATATGTAATAAGCTCAATATAGATACCGACGAGGTTATCAATGGTATGAACACCAAATGGAATGCTCTTGGATTCAGACCCGGTCTTGTCGGAGGTCACTGCATAGGTGTTGATCCTTACTATCTGACATATGCAGCAGAAAAGCTTGGATATAACAGTCAAATAATACTTACGGGGCGTCAAATCAACGATAGTATGGGTGCTTACGTTGCTGATGCCGCAGTCAAAAAAATAGCACAAACAGGTATATCACCTGAAAAATCAACCATTGTGATTATGGGCTTTACATTCAAGGAAAACTTGTCTGATATAAGAAACAGCAAGATAATTGATATTATCAACCGACTGAAGGAATATGATATTGAACCTTTTGTTACTGATCCCCGAGCGGACTTTGACGCTGTAAGAGAAGAATACGGCGTGGCATTGACGCCTTTGGAAAGCATACCGAAGGCTGACTGCATAATAGTAGCTGTCGGACATAAGGAATACAGAGCAATGTCGTTAATGCAAATAAAGGATATGTTCAAAAGTGATTTGGCGGACAAGCAAAAGGTTTTAATTGATGTAAAAAGCTTATACAGAATTGATGAGCTTGAAGCATCGGGAATGCAGTTCTGGAGACTTTAATTGCATGAATCGCAGCTTAATAAATTAACAAACACAAGGAGAATTCTGATCATGAAGCGATGCATATTTTATTTACCTTATAAACTGCCCGAGCATTGCATTACTCCCGGTCAGCTGCGTCCGAAAAAAATGGTTCAGGCTTTTCGTGACATTGGATACGATGTATTTGTTATTTGGGGTTACTGTGAAGAAAGAAAAGAACTTATAAAAGAATTAAAAAGCAATATAAAAAACGGATATCAATACGAGTTTATGTATACGGAAAGCAGTTCTATTCCGACTCTTTTGACAGAACCGCATCACTATCCTACTCACCCTTTTATGGATTTCAGCTTTTTCAGATATATAAAAAGACAAGGAATTAAAATCGGTCTTTTCTATCGTGATATACATTGGAAATTTGATATTTTCAAACCAAGTACTTATCGAAAGCAATTGGCAGCTTTAAAGAACTACATATATTTAACACTATATAAATATGATATAAGACAATATAAAAGGCTTATTGACCGCTTTTATCTTCCGAGTCTGACTATGGCAGATATTATTGGTTCAAAAAAGCTAAAGAATATTTCCGCACTCCTTTTGCCCGGCTCGGACAACCTTTCTGTAAAACACAAAGACTATTCACAAAGGGACTTTACGAAAAAACCGCTTAACATTTTCTATGTGGGGAATATTTCAGAGCACTATCATCTTATAGAAATTTTAAAAGCTGTTTCCCGTACTGATCACTGCTCTATGACTCTGTGCTGCCATGAAAAACTGTGGCTTAAGGAAAAAGAAAAATTTGAGCCTTACTTAAATGAGAATATCCACATTATACATAAAAGCAGCAATGAATTGGAGCCTTATTACAAAGAGGCCGATATAGGTTCAATTTTTTTCGAGAATAATGACTATATGGATATGGCAATACCATTCAAATCCTTTGAATATCTTGCTAATGAAATTCCTGCTATTGCAACAACAAATACAGCTATCGGCAAGTTTATCGAAACAAATGGAAATGGCTGGACTATTCCATATAATACTGATGCCGCCTGCGAGCTTTTAAACAGGATTATTAAAAATCCTGAATTGATTAGCGAAAAGCAGTGCAATTGTATTAAAGTAAAACAGGAAAATTTATGGATAGCCAGAGCAAAAAAGGTTGAACAGGATTTATGCTGTTAATAGATTAATATCAGAAATACACTTACAAAAAATATATTTATATATTAAAAGCAAAAGAGGCAGAAACACTGTTAATTACAATGTTTCTGCCTCTTTTCAAATTAAATTGTCAGCCCTAATTCATAGGCCTCGGCAAGCTTTTCCTTGCCTTCATCAGTACTCTCAATATCTTTTACTGCCATAACACCTCCGCAAAGAACCTTACCAAGACTTTTCCAGCCAAGATGCTTTTCCAGACGGTCATACCAATACTCACTTTCCTCAAATCCGTGTCCCTCGGCAGCCATAATCAAAATACTTTCTTTTTTAGGATTGCGATAGTCAGAATCGCATTCTGCAACTGCAAACAATCTGTCAAATGCGGTTTTAAGCTGACCGCTTACGGACCAATAATAAAGCGGTGATGCAAGAACTACAATATCCGCTTCTTTATAAACAGGATAAATTTTTTCCATATCATCCTTTTGAACACAGGGACTTTCACAGCTTTTTCCTCCGCCAAAGCATCCCCTGCAGCCATTTATGTTCATATCACCAAGAAAAAATTCAGTAACTGAATGTCCGCTTTCTTCTGCACCCTTTTTCAGAGAGGCGGTTAACGCAGCAGTGTTACCATTCTTTCTCGGACTGCCATTAAGAATAATAATTTTTTTCATATTAAATCCTCCAAATCAAATAATACGCAAGATTGACTTTCATCTCATACCACACTATAATTATATTGTGAACAGCACAAAAAACAAGTACGCACATTAAAGTGCGATACTATCATACAAGTTATGTACTTACCTGAAGGAGAGTATAATATGAGTTTAGAATGTATTCAGAATGCTAAATTAGAGGATACCGGATTTAATTACACTATGTCTTTAATACAGGGAAAATATAAAATGTATATTCTCTACACTCTTATGGGCTACGGGGTGGTGCGATTTAATGAAATGAAAAAATACATCGGCACTATTTCTTATAAAACATTAAGCACAACACTAAAAGAACTGGAAGCAGATGGATTAGTACACCGAGAAGAATATCCGCAGATTCCTCCTAAGGTTGAGTACAGCTTAACCGAAAGAGGAAAATCTTTAATTCCCATTTTAGATCAGATGTGTATATGGGGCGAGCAAAACAGATAAACTTTTCGTTTTTTATAATTCCAATGATATGACATTGATATTAAAATTCAAAATGTATATAATAAAGTATTAAGTCATTAAACACTGTCTGCTAAGGAAAGGACTATGTAGCTAAAATGGAAAATTTTATTAAATCTGCAAATGAAATGAAAAGGGAGCTTGTTGAAATAAGAAGAACTCTTCATCAAAATCCGGAAGTTGGAAAAGTACTACCGAAAACAAAAGAATTTATTATTAACAAGCTTTTAGAATATGGCTACGACCCGGAAGAAATAGGCGGTGGTGTTACGGCAACTATTAAAGGCGGAACTAAAAAGAAGGCAATATTATTGCGTGCTGATATGGATGCCCTATCTATTCAAGAAGAAACTCCACTCCCCTTTGCATCAAACAATGGTGCAATGCATGCGTGTGGCCACGATATGCATGCAGCAATGCTTTTAGGTGCAGCCAAGCTGTTAAAAAATTATCAGAATTATATTGACGGAACAGTAAAAATTGTTTTTCAGCCTGATGAAGAAGGCTTCAGCGGAGCAAAAGGAATGCTTAATGCAGGAATTCTGGAAAATCCGCATATTGATGCAGGAATAGCTTTGCACGTTCATTCAGGCACACCATCAGGAATGATTCTGTGCGGACTTGGAACATGTATGTCCGGCTGTACATTATTTCGCATATCCGTTAAAGGAACAGGCTGCCATGGTGCTATGCCTGAAACAGGAATAGATCCTATTAACATTGCATCACACATTTATCAGGCTTTACAGACTTTAAATGCAAGAGAAATTTCGCCGCTTAGTCCTATGGTTTTAACAATAGGTAAATTTTCAGGCGGAAATGCGCCGAATATTATTCCTGATGAAGTAATTTTAGAAGGAACTATCCGTTCTATGGACAAAGGCATTTCAGAATATATATTTAAAAGGATTGAAGAAATTGCCGTTCAGACTTCTGCACTTTTCAAAGGAAATGCAGAAGTTACTGAGCTTGCCTCTGCCCCGCCTTTGAAAAATAATTCCGAAATGGTTAAGGAAATAGCCGAATACATTAAAGAAATTTATGACAAAAACAATATTGTTATTTTTGAACAAGGCGGTATGGGC
>JAIDEF010000313.1:0-367 GCA_029054965.1 Eubacterium sp. | reverse complement strand
TTCGCTGCTTACACCTATGAAATTCCTTGCAGTTATTTAGTAATCGGAGCCGGAACCGCTCAGGAAAACGAACTATACGGAAAACCTATGCACAACTGCAGTGTTGTTTTTAATGAAGATATCCTTACTACCGGAAGTGCTGTTTATGCCTTCAGTGCAATAAGATGGCTTAATGAAAATTAAAATAAAGGCGAGGAATAAATCCTCGCCTTTAAACACTATTTTTATAAAATTTATTATACATATTAATTATGTTATTTTCTAACAAAAGAATCTTATCCCCAAAAATACCACTATAGAGATTCAGTCCGGATGTTTACGTTCGACTTCAGACTGTGAAATCCCATAACGCTCTCATAATAACACT
>JAIDEF010000312.1 GCA_029054965.1 Eubacterium sp. | reverse complement strand
GTTACAATAGACGGCTTCGTAAGGGGTACAGGCTCTGGCAGCTGCGGTCCTATCCCATCAAAGGAGCATATGATTGAGTTTGGTTATTTAAAACCGCTTAATTTCTCATTTGAGGTTGAAGCTGTTGAGAATAATTAACGATATATAATCAGTTAAAATCACGGGCGTTTTGTCCGTGATTTTTTTATAAAAAATTCAAAAGTCAGAAAAAGTCAAAAATATTATTGACTTTTTCTGACCTTTGTGCTATTATAACAACATAAGGTCAAAGAAAGTCAAAGACAAACAACAAAAAATGACCTTTGTCCATAAAAAGGAAGTGATTGGAAAATGAAGCTCAGTGACGTTATTGCTGATATGATACTTGAAATGTTTGATGACGAAACGCCTACCGTTCAGATTCAGCGTAATGACTTAGCGGCACAGCTTGGCTGCGTGCCAAGTCAGATTAATTATGTTATTACATCCCGTTTTACACCTGAACAGGGTTACAGGATTGAGTCAAGGCGCGGCGGAGGCGGTTGCATTATGATTACCCGTGCAACAAAGGATAATGCAATTCTTTCGCTGATTAATTCAATAGGCAGTGAAATTGATGAAAAAAATGCCAAAAATCATCTTTACAATCTAAACTATCAAAATCTTTTAAGTGACAAGGCAGGACAGATGATGCTTGCCGTTATCAGTGATAATAATTTTAAAGGATTGCCTGAAAATATAAAAAATAAAATCAGGGCGAACCAGTTAAAGCAAATGTTAGTAACATATTTTAGTTAATATAAGGAGTGATTTTTATGTTATGTCAGCATTGTAACAAAAATGAAGCAACAACACATATTAAAAGAAGTATTAACGGTCAGAGGGAGGAAATGCACCTTTGCAGTGCATGTGCAGCAGAGCTTGGTGTAATGGAGGAATTCAGAATGCCTTCAATCAATGAATTTTTCGGGGATAGCTTTCTCGGCAATTTCCTCGGTTCAGGTGTTGCGGCAATGAACTCGCTTGCAGGTGTCGACAGATGTAAAACATGTGGTTCATCCTTTAACGATATAGTTAAAAGCGGACGCATCGGTTGCAGTGACTGTTATGAAAGGTTCAGTGATAAGCTGGAGCCTTCAATAAAAAAAATACACGGCAAAACAAAGCATATCGGTAAATTTGTCACCTATGAGGAAGCTGTTAATCAGCCTGTGAATGCTGAAAAGCCGAATGAACTTGAAGTTCTTAAGCAACAGCTTGATACTGCAATAAAGGAACAGCGTTTTGAGGATGCAGCAGTTTTAAGAGATAAGATAAAGGATATGACGGAGGGCAAAAATGAATAACTGGTACAGCACAAGCGGTGAAGGCACAGATGTATGCCTTGCTTCAAAAATAAGGCTTTCAAGAAATATTAGCTCACTCCCATTTCCTGTAAGAATGAGCGATGAAGTCAGAAAATCAGTTTGCAAAAAGGTTTTTGCCTGTGTACAGAATTCTAAGCTTGCAGGCGAATTTGATTTGATGGAGCTTGATAAGCTTAACAATATTCAAAAAATTTCATTGGCTGAAAAGGGCTTAATCAGCAGACAGATGGCGGCACAGGAAGGTTATGGTGCAGTCCTTGTTTCAAAAGATAAAAGCATATCTGTTATGCTTTGCGAGGAGGACCATATCTGTATAACCGTTATGAGCGGATGTGATAATATTGATGAAGCCTTTAGAAAGGCAAATGAGCTTGATGACATCTTTATTAAAAATATGCATATTGCTTTTGACAGCCGTCTTGGTTTTCTTACATCAAATCCAATGAAGCTTGGTACAGGTATGACAGCAGCATATATGCTTCACCTGCCAGGAATATGTGAAAAGGGAATGCTTTCAGCCCTCAGAAATATGGTGTCAAAGCTCGGCTTTTCAATCAGGTCAGTTTTTGAAAAGGGCTGTTTTTATGAGATCTCAAATGATATCAGTCTTGGTATAACTGAGCAGAGTGCAATTGAAAACCTCAGAGCAATTTATCAGCAGATTGCCAAGCAGGAAAAGGTCTGTCGTCAGGATTTAATCGACTATGGCAATTATGAGGATAAAATTTTCAGAGCTATGGGTACACTGAAAATGGCAAGACAGCTAAGCGCAGAAGAATTCTTCAGCCTGGTTTCTTTGGTAAGATTAGGTATTGCAATGAATATATTTGACAATAATGAAGGTGTGAGCTTTGAAAAAATTGGCGAAATGCTTTATTCTCTCGGTACAGCATCCATTATTGCTGATACCAAGGATGACAGTTTCACCGCCGATGAAGCCAATAAGCTACGTGCCGGTTATATTAGAAAGATTCTTGAATAGGGATAAGTAATTCGTTTTAGTTATCCCTTTGTGGAGGTATAACTATGTACAGATTTAATTATTTTACACAGAAAGCCAGCGAGGTACTTAACCTTGCAATTAAGGCAGCAGAAAATTTAGGACATAATTATGTAGGCAGTGAGCATATACTGCTTGCACTGGTTAAGGAGGAGGCAGGTGTTGCCTATTCCGTTCTTGACGGCAAGGGTGTTACTGCTGAGGATATAGAAAAATTTATAAAAAATAATATCGGCGTGGGTAATCCTACAAGACTGACTCCCGATGATTTTACACCAAGGAGCAAAAGAATACTTGATGTTGCTTTCCAAATTGCCAGAAGTATGCTTCATTCCTTTGTTGATACAGAGCATCTGCTGCTGGCATTGCTTAGGGAGGATGATTCTTATGCTGTAAGATTTCTGAATTCTGCAGGTATTGACGAGAATCAGCTTTTTGAGCAGGTTGTTTCATCTGTGGGCAGAGGAACGACACCTAATACGGAGTCCGGACGCAGAGGACGAAACGCCAAGTCAAAAACTCCTACACTTGATGAATTCGGCAAGGATTTGACAGCACTTGCCAAGGAGGGCAAAATTGACCCGGTAATAGGCAGGGCGGAGGAAATTGAGCGTGTTATTCAGATTCTGTCAAGACGAACAAAGAATAATCCTTGTCTTATCGGTGAGCCGGGTGTAGGTAAAACTGCAATTGCCGAGGGGCTTGCACTTAAAATAGTAAGGGGTGAGGTTCCTGAGCTTTTAGCAGATAAAAAGCTTGTGGCACTTGACTTAACCTCAATGGTTGCAGGTACAAAATACCGCGGTGACTTTGAGGAAAGAATAAAAAAGGCAATGGATGAGGTTGCAGGTGCCAAGGATGTTATTCTGTTTATTGATGAGGTGCATACGATTATGGGCGCAGGTGCGGCTGAGGGTGCAACCGATGCAGCCAACATTTTAAAGCCGTCACTTGCACGAGGTGAAATTCAGGTTATCGGTGCAACTACGATTGATGAATACAGAAAGAACATTGAAAAGGATGCAGCTCTTGAAAGAAGATTTCAGCCTGTTACAGTCGGTGAGCCTACCGAGGAGGAAACTGTTGAAATTCTTAAGGGTATTCGTGATAAATATGAGGCACACCACAAGGTTAAAATCAGCGACGGTGCAATAAATGATGCTGTCAAGCTGTCATCACGCTATATTGCCGACAGATTTTTGCCTGATAAGGCAATTGATTTGATTGATGAGGCTGCCTCACGTGTAAGGCTGAAAGCCTATACTGTTCCTGATAATTTAAAGGAAATGGAAAAGGAGCTTGTGTCACTGGAGGAGGAAAAGGCATCTGCTGTACGTGCACAGAATTATGAGCAGGCGGCAGAAATCCGTGACAGGGAAAAGAGCCTTAAAACCTTGCTTGATGAGGAAAAGGAAAAGTGGAAAAATCTTTCCTCTCATCAGGTTAAGGAAATTACAACTGAGGATATTGCAAAGGTGGTTTCATCCTGGACAGGAATTCCTGCAGCACAGATTACCAAGGAGGAAAGTGAACGGCTTCTGAGTCTTGAAAAAATTCTGCACGAAAGAATTGTAGGACAGGATAAGGCTGTTTCAGGTGTTGCAAGAGCTATACGCCGTGGCAGGGCAGGACTTAAAAATCTAAAAAGACCTATCGGCTCATTTATTTTCCTCGGTCCTACAGGTGTAGGTAAAACCGAGCTTTGCAAGACACTTGCTGAAACTATGTTCGGTAATGAGGACGCAATTATCAAGCTCGATATGAGCGAGTATATGGAAAAGCATACAGTATCAAAGCTTATCGGCTCACCTCCGGGATATGTGGGTTTTGACGAGGGCGGACAGCTTACAGAAAAAATCAGAAGAAAGCCGTATTCAGTTGTTCTGTTTGATGAAATTGAAAAGGCACATACGGATGTTTTCAATATGCTGTTGCAGATACTTGAGGATGGTGTTCTCACTGACTCACAGGGAAGAAAGGTTAGCTTTAAAAATGCCGTTATTATTATGACATCGAATGTGGGTGCGGAAAAAATTACGGATCCGAAGGCAGCACTTGGTTTTGGTGGTAGCAGTGACAGTGCAAAAAATATTGAACAGCTTGTAATGAATGATTTAAAGAAAACCTTCAAGCCGGAATTTCTAAACAGAATTGATGAAATTATTGTGTTCAATCAGCTTGAAAAGGATGATATCAAAGAGATTGCAAGACGTATGCTCAAGTCACTCAAAAAACAGCTTAATGAGCTTGGTACCGATATCGAGTTTACTGATGCGGCAATTGATGCAATTGCTGATGCAGGATTTGATAAGGTTTATGGTGCAAGACCCTTGCGAAGAGCAATTCAAACTAAAATTGAGGATAAGCTCAGTGAGCTGATTCTTGAAAATAAACTTGGCGAGAAATGCAAAGTTGATTATCATAATGATGAATTTGTGTTTGTGTAAATAAAAAATATGACGGTGCTTTGGCATCGTCATATTTTTTATATCCATTTTTTCTTTTTAAACCAAAGTATGAGTGCAGCTATTATTAATATGCTGAACACAATTACAAATGGATAGCCGTATTTCCAGCTCAGTTCGGGTATAGTGTTAAAGTTCATACCATACCATCCGACTATAACTGTAAGCGGAAAAAAGATTGTAGTAACTAAGGTGAAAAATTTCATCGTTTCATTTAACCGCATATTGAGTGAAGCCTGATATGCATCCCATAGATGAACAACACTGTCAGTCAGTATGTCGACATTGTCCTTCAGTCTGTTGACCTTGTCGATAAAAAGACCGAGCCTTTTTATGTTTTCGTCAAATATTTCATTTTCATTTTCAGTCAATATCTGTGCTATGTCAATAAGTCGTTCATAGTATCCTCGCAGTGAAAGAATACTTCTTTTTATTTCAAGCAGTTTTATATTAAAGCTGTTGTCAACATTGTTGTTGATAACGTCCTCTTCAAGCTGTGCAATACTGCTTCTGATTAAATCCAGTCTGCTGTCATCAATCAGTACAAGACTTTCAAAAAATGAGGTGATTATTCTTTCTACTCCAGTGTTTTCAACACAAAGCCGTGATGTTGTTTTTATAAATAAATCTCTGTTGAAAAATTCATTGTCGCTGATGTTAACAATAAGAAAGGTATTTTTAAATATAAATATACCTGCTGAGTTAATTAAATCCTTTTCGCAGGGGATTGCCAGCTTTATGAAATAGCAGTGATTGTAAATATCAAGATTTGTTGCTAAAGGGGTGACTTGCTCTCGGCACATTTCAACAGCCTGCAAAGGAAGGTTAAAATGCTTCTGTATTTTGTCAAGCTCGTTCCTGCTGATATAACCGAGAACAGGAGCATTGTCCTTTAAATCGGAATAATCAACACTTGTTACATCATCGTCAAACTGGTAAAACATAAAACCACCTGTTTTATTATTTTAAACAGGCGGTTTTTTATTCTATATTTTATTTGCAATAAGTACAATTCCGTTATCAACAATATCAATCACACCATAGGCACCTGTAAATGCAGCACCGGGATTCATAATGTAAAGACCATCATCGTAATTGGTAAATTGTCTGTGGGTATGACCGTAAAGGCAGATATCAGCACCGATTTTTCTGCAGTATTCTATGATTTCCTCATTGCCTCTTTTAACGTGAAATATATGGCCGTGAGTGAAAAATATTTTTTTGCCGTTCAATGTAATTAAATCACTTGTAGGATGTGTCGAAAACCAGTCATTGTTGCCAACAACACGCTTGTATTTAATATCAGGGTAAGCCATTAAAACTTCATCAAAATCATTGTCAACGTCGCCAAGAAAAATAAATAAATCAGTATTGCCCTTATGTCTTTCGATGATGTCAAGCAAGGTTCCGACTGCACCATGTGAATCACTCATAATAACAATTCGCATTCATAAATCACCTTTTAATTTCATAGATTATATTAGATTATACAATAAAGAGGGGATTATTTCAATGAATAATGATGAACTCAGCAGGCTTATGAAGCAGGCACAAAACAAAACAGGAATTGATATTAACAAAATGAAGGAAGCAAGTGACAAAGGACAGCTTGATGATTTTGTTAATAAAAACCTATCGTCACAAGCAACAGCTCAGCTAAAAAATGTACTCAGCAACAAGGAGGCATGTGAAAAGCTTTTGTCTACACCGCAGGCTAAGGAGCTGATGAAAAAATTAATGGAAGGCAAGTAATATGGATAATTTAAACGATATAATAAACAGCCTTAGTGCGGATGATATAAATATGCTGAAGGGGGTTGCCTCATCTATTCTCGGCGACAGCGGAGACCCAGAGCCGTCGCAGCCACAGCAAAATACTGTTAAGCAGAGTACACCGCAGCAAAGCGGTGTGCCTGCTCTTGCAGGTCTGGGCTTTGATGGTATAGATTTTGATATGATAATGAAGGCAAAAACAATATTTGAACGAATGAATAATACAAGTAATAAAAATGTTGATTTGATTATGGCACTTAAGCCACATCTCAGCCCTGAAACTCAGAATAAAGCGGATCAGGCTCTGAGAATACTAAAGCTGTTTGAGGTGCTGCCATTACTAAGGGAGCTGTTTTGATGCCGCAGTTTAGTGAAAATGATATTAATGAGGCAAAAAGGCGGGTGTGGGAAATGCGAAACCGTGCCTCACACTTTGTTGATGACAGGCAGGAGACTCCGCCTAAGACTGAAAAAAAACAGCAGAAACCACCGCCCAAGCAGACTGAGGCGCCGAAGCCTGATCAGGAAAAGGAGGATTTGCCCCAGGACAAATCCTTTTTTGTTATTCTTGCTATGCTTATGCTTTTGTCAAAGGAAGGGGCAGATAATACATTAATTTTAGCACTTTTATATTTATTGCTTTAAATTTGGTAAATAATATGATATAGTATTAATGACAATTTTTTGGAGGAATTTTAATTTGGATTTTGTTGAAAAAAATATTTCCGATGGTGTCAGCCTTGTTAATGTCAGTGCCAATCGGTTTAAAACAAATGAAATTGCAATTTCACTGGCATTGCCGCTGAAAAAGGAAACGGCTTCAGCCAATGCACTTTTTATTAATCTGCTGTCAAGGAGAAGTGCAGAATATACAAATCAGACAGAGCTTAACAGAAAGCTTGCAAATCTTTATGGTGCTTCTCTAAGTGCTGTTGTTACCAAGGTTGGTGAATGTCAGGTCTTAAAGCTTGGTATAACCTGTCTTGATGACAAGTTTTCGCTTGACGGCGGCAGTATTTCCTTTGAATGCTTAAAGCTGCTTGTTTCACTTTTGTTTGAGCCAAGGCTTAACGGCAGTGCCTTTTTTGACGAGGATGTCGAAAGTGAAAAAAGAATACTGATTGAAAAAATAGATGCTGAAAACAATGAAAAAAGGAGTTATGTTCTCAGACAGACGGAAAAGCTTATGTTTGAAGGTGAGCCTTACGCAGTCAACCGTTTCGGTACTGTTGAGGATATAAAAGAGCTTACCTCTGCTGATGTTTACAGTGCATGGCAAAATGCTCTTGAAACCGCAAAAATTATGGTTACAGTTATAGGCGGTGCTGATTTTGATAAGGCAGAAAAGCTTGTAAAAAATGCTTTTGAAAGTGTTGAAAGAAAATTTACAGAGCTTCCGGATACTGTGTTTGTTCCTTTCTGTGACAAGGTTAAGGAGCATATGGAAAGACTTGACGTAAAGCAAGGCAAGCTGGTGCTCGGTTACAGGGTTAATCTTAGACCTGATGATGAACTGACTGCTGCAATGCGAACCTTCTGTGATGTTTTCGGCGGCGGACCTTATTCAAAGCTGTTTGCAAATGTGCGTGAAAAAATGAGCCTTTGCTATTATTGTTCAGCAAGATATACAAGAACAAAAAGTATGATTTTAATTCAGTGCGGCTGTAATGAGGAAAATATGGACAAGGCTGTAAATGAAATTCAGAATCAGCTTGATATAATAAGAAACGGAGATTTTGATGAAGAGTTCAATTCATCAAAGCTTGCAATGAAGGATGCACTGCTTTCTGTCAATGATACTCCTGAAGCGATTGAGGCATGGTATGTAAATCAGCTTGCTGATAATAAGCTCAAAACACCTGAGCAGTCCGCAAAGGAAAATGATACTGTTACTATGGAAC
>JAIDEF010000311.1 GCA_029054965.1 Eubacterium sp. | reverse complement strand
GTCCAAGATGCTTATTATAAATATTACAAAGAGCACCGGTACCTATTGTTTCATCAAGCCAGCCGTGAAAATCGGTAAACACATCAGGTCTGTACTTATTAAGAAAATCCTTAAGATAACGTGATTCTATTGCCTGGAAAGAAACAAAGTCCCTGTTCATATCAACATGCTTTGCTGTGCATCTTCCGAAAGCAGTTGAGCATGCACGCTGATTATTGACACCGGCAATAGTTCCGTCAGGATTAAGGCAAGGAACTATAACAAGCCTGTAATTTTTAAGCATTTTGGGATTTTTTGCATAGTACTCAACAAGCTTATTACCCTCAGCAGTCAGTAGCTGTCCATCCCTGCTGTAGCTATCCTCAAAACCATGAATTGCAAAGGTCATAAAAAATGTTTTTGTAAATTTTCCGTTTGACGGAGTAATTATAAACGCTTCAAGATTTCTGCCCTGAACTGACTTGCCGAATATCTCCTTCTTAACATTTGCATATTCATGACTTATGTGAGTTGCAGTTGTATTAAGCGGAAGATAATTCGGATCATTAATATAGTACTTATAGGTGGATGTGCCTGCATAATTCCCCATCATCTTAACAGTAACAGTATACACACCCTCTTTTTTTGAATTCCAGTTTGAATAATCAACTGTAAAATCCTTTTTATATGTCAGGACATTGTTTTTATAATCCTTTACTGTTACAGTAGGTCTTTGAACTGTTCCTGTCTTTTTTATATCTGTACGGTTAAGCTTTGGTGTAACATTTGTCTGAGGAACAATTTTGTATGAATAAACCGCAGAGCCTGAGTACTTGCCTATCATTTTAACAGTGACCTTATAAGTGCCGACGTCCTTAGAATTCCAGTTTGAATAATCAACTGTAAAATCTTTTTTATAGGTTAAGGCTTTACCCTTGGCATCCGTTACTTTAACAGTTGGTCTTTGAACTGTACCAACATAATTAATTTTAGTTCTTGAAAGTGTAATTTTACCATCAACAATATAATAATTATATGTTTTTGTACCCTTATAGTTGCCAATCATTTTAACAGTGACCTTATAAGTACCTGCATTTTTGGAACTCCAGTTAGAATAATCAACAGTAAAATCTTTTTTATAAGTAAGATTATTTCCTAAATCATCCTTAACGGTAACGGTTGGTCTTTGTACTGTACCTGTTCTTGTGATGACAGTTCTGTTAAGAACCGGCTTGGCGCCGCCTCTTGGTACAATCTTATACTCATAATCATACGAGCCCGAGTACTTGCCGATATATTTAACTGTTACTTTATATGTGCCGGCATTTTTGGAATTCTTGTTGGAATACTCAAGAGTATAGTCCTTGTTGTTCTTAAGCACTTTACCATCCTTATTTTTAACTGTTACAGTCGGCTTCTGAACAGTACCGCAATATGTAATTTTCGTTTTTGAAAGTGTAACCTGAAAACTATCCTCTATCGGTTTTTCTTCAGGCTTTTGCGAAGGGGTTTCTGTTGGTTTTTCCTCAGGCTTCTCTGTAGACGGCTCTTCAGGCTTTTCTTCCTTTTTCTCAGCAGTATCTGTATCAGACTCAAAATCTTTCTCAAAGAGCACCTCCTGCTCCACAGCTTCAGTAACGGCTGTTTGGTTCGTAGCCAAAAAGTCACTCTCAATATCATTAGCTAAAGCAACTGCATTACTGCTGACAAGAACTGCCGAAGCAATCAACACTGAAATAATTGACTTGGATATATTATTCATAATTATCCCTCCATAAAAAGTTTTATTTATAATTCCGTGTCGCTATTATATAAGTGTAAAAATCACAGCAGATTGTTACAAACAAATTTTAAAAATCTTTAAAAATATTTAAACACTATAAAAGCAATATTTCAATAAAACATAAGATGTTTAATAAAATTTTATTAAACTTAATAACACTAAAAAAGAGCGTGAAAATTTTCACGCTCTTTAATATTTTAATTATACCGGATGAACCT
>JAIDEF010000310.1 GCA_029054965.1 Eubacterium sp. | reverse complement strand
ACATATGATGCTTCAGGCTCAGGATTTAGGCTTAGGCACAACCTGGGTAATGGCATTTAATCCTGAAAAAGCAAAAAAAATTCTTGACTTGCCCGAAGAGCTTGAGCCTTTAGCTATCCTTCCGACAGGTTATCCTTCTGAGGATGTTGAAATAAGTCCGCTACACGAAAAATCAATTACTGTTGACGAAATGGCAAGCTATAATAAATTTTAATAAAAACAGCACCCCTGCTTTGGGGGAGCAGAGGTGCATTGTGGATGGAGTATTTTTAAAAACAGACAGAGAAATGAAAAAAGTATTTATATGAATTGAATGAGGAGAAACTCTGACTCCGATAACTGTTTTCCACTGAATTATTAACTTGACTATATGATAACTTGCGAAAGTTTCAGAATTATTAAACTAAAATGAACTTTATTTTATAATTTTATTGATAATCTGTGAACTTCAAAACTTTCAAAAAATCAGGAGTAAATATGAACATCACTAAAAAATATTTTATAAATTTAATAAGTGCATTTCTTAATAACAAGCAAAGCGCATACCGTGATGATATAGACTATAATGAGTTATATAAGCTTGGTAATATGCATAATGTCTGCGGTATTATCGCAAAGCAGCTTATGGGGTTTAATGCTGATGAAAGAGAAAAGATTGAAAATCTTCCTGCTTTTCGTCAGCAGCTTGGTTATACACTCATAAGTTATGATAAAAAGCAGCAGCTTGCTAAAATGCTTCGTGATGATTTTAATATTAATGAGTGGAATTTCATATTTGTTAAAGGAACAGCAATCAGAGATTTATATCCTGTTCCCGAACTGAGAACAAGCGGTGACATTGACCTTTTCTTTAAAAAAGAAAATTATAATAGCATACTTGAATATTATAAGAATAAAAATTATGAATTAATAAGTAATCCAAATGAAATAGTATTTACTGTTGATGGTGAGCACATAGAGCTTCATAACGAAACTGATTTTGATAATCCGTTTTTCAAAAACATATTTGCGATGTCCATAAAACAGGATAAATTTGAGGAATGCCTTGATATTGAAACAAACTTGCTTTATGTATTGACACATATTGCAAAGCATTTTAATCATTTCGGTGCAGGAATACGTATGTTTATGGATGTTGACGTATTAATCAGAAATACGAATAATTTTGATTATGATAGCTTTTTAACAAGATGCAAATCTGCAAATATTGAAACCTTTGCCAGAGCTGTATTTTCTCTATGCAGACTTTGGTTTGATACGCCTGTCAAGGCTGATTTCATTTTCAGTGATGATATGCTCGAGAAATTTGAAAATGTTATTATAGACGGTGGAAGCTTCGGCTTTGAAGCAAGAACACTCGGTGAATATTATATTGACAAAAGTCTTGGAAAAGGAGAAAAAAACAGTCTTTTTTCCAAATTCAAAGCAATAATGCTGTTGATATTTCCATCATGTAATTCTCTAAAAAACAATTACAGCTATGCGAAAAAGTACCCGTTGCTATTACCTGCTGCCTGGATTAACAGAATTTTTGACGGGATATTTAAAAGAGGAAAGAATTCTGCTAATACTGTTAAACAGATATTTTCCAGCGGCAGTGAAGCGGAAAAATATAAAAAGCTGATGAATGAACTTGAAATTTAGGTGATAATCTTATGTCAATAAAATCAAAAGAAAACAATATTAAAATGATTTTATTCGCTGTGATATATTCAGCCTCCTGCTTTATAACATCAAAGGATATAGAAGGTAACATTTTCTATTATAACAGCCTTAATTTTCAGCTTTTAAAATCAGTAGTGATATTTATTCTTGTTTTTCTCGTGACAATAATCAACAGAAAAAATATTGAAAAAATAAATAACTATGCTTCAATTTATACAGCAGCAGTAGGTATTATTTACTTTGCAGATAATTACACCTTTCATCTCAGCGGCAGTTTAACCTTCTTCAGGTTATGGTGGCTCAGTCTGATACACATTGTATTTTTAGCCTACTATCTTGGTCTGTTTACAATGAAAGAAATTGATTTTAATAAACTCTCTGTCAAAGCACTGAAGGGTTACAGTGTTTTATATGCCGTTTCTTTTATTGTTGTATTTTTAAGACCTATAAGCAATAATCTGACTACAAACATAGTTCCCGGTCAGGGCACTCTGGCATATGTCAATTACCTTATGAAGTATCCGTATGATTCAGAAATTTTATTTTTAGTTGTCGGAAATATAATATTCTTTCTTCCGATTTCTTTTTTACTTCAGGCCTACTGTCCTAAAATAAAAGCTTATCAGCAAATAATCATTGGCTTAGCCTTACCGTTTATTGTTGAGGGTTACCAATTCATATTCAAATGCGGTGATGTTGATATTGATGATATAATAATGAATTTCAGCGGATTTTTTATCGGATATTTATTACTCATCATTCAGAACAGAATAAAGAAAAAAATGCAAGGTGCAGACTGACACCTTGCTTTTTTATATATGTTATTTATCAAGCTTTTTCATAAGCTCATCATGCATTTGCGGCTGCTTGTTTCTGACAATGCGAGCTGGAATGAAACACAAAAGCATCAATGCTGCTGATCCGAGGAAAAGCTCCATAGGATAAACAATACTTTCATCTGCAACACCTTTGTTGAATGCATTAATTATAATTTGTGCTGCAATTGGACCGATAATCATAGGAACAAGAACATACATAACCATTCTGCAGCCCTGGAACAAACCCTCCTTACCTTCAGGAATATAATCTCTGTATGATGCAGTGAAAAGACCGGCCATAACAAGACTCACACCGATAACCAGAATACCGCCGACAATGAGTACTGCTAAAAGTACTGTTGGATTTTTACCGATTAAGAATTTAGCACTCCAGAGAATTATACAGCCGATTATTCCTGCTGTAATTGTCGGATAATAGAAATGCTTTTTTCCATGCTTATCCATTGCAGATGATACAATAACCGAAATAACTGCGGCAACAACCATAATTATACCAACAGGAATAATATAGTCTGTTATACCAAGAGTACCCTCTACAATATTGAAAAGATAATTAACATAGACCTGATATGCAATTGCTGAGAACATATTGCCTGCAAGACATATATAAAGCATTTTGTTTTCTTTAATAACCTTTGGCTGAAGAGAGTATGTAAAATCACTGAATATAGAATTATCTTTATTTGGCTTCATTCCCTCTTTATCTTTCATAAGGAACAAACCGATAATACCGCCGACAGTAGGAATTATACCTAAAATCAGAAAGAACCTTTTCCAGTCATCTGTTGTGGCAGATGCATTTGTCAAACTGTCAAATCCACCAAACACAACAGCAAGTGCGAACAAAGGCATAATTGCAAGCACAGTATCAACCCTTGCTCTGTTTGCTGTGTTTGAAATATCCGTTATCCAGGTATTGAACGCAGCATCATTGCTTATTGAACCGATTACAGACATTATGCAGTCCATAGCAACAACAAGAATAACCATAGGCAAAACCTTTTCGGCAGACGGCTGCATTGGAACTAATGCAAACATAGCAATAGTAAATCCCCAAAGAACATAGCCCCAGCAAATGAATACTTTTCTTTTACCGGCTCTGTCACAAAGTGCACCGCCGATTAAGGTTGAAATCGTGGCAAAAATTGCTGAAAATGCTACCATTAAGGTTGTTGCATAAGGTGCTCTGGTAATTTCATTCTGCATAAAGCGTGAAAAATACATATTTTCAACTACCCACGCAATCTGACCAATTAGACCAAACAAAACAACAGACAGCCAAACCTTGCCGCCTAAAGCACCGGCTTTGTTTTTTGACATAAAAAGACCTCCTGAATTCATTTTATATTAAGACCATTATAAAGAAAAAAGTCATACACAAAATCTGTGTATGACCACGACCTTACAGATCTTAATTATATACTAACACACATTGAAGATAAAAACAATAAATTTATCTTCCACGGGCAAAAGAACGCACAATAAACTCTGCTCCTGTGCTCTCGCATACCTTGCGTGACTCCTCTATGTCCTCAGCAGAAATAACATCAACAACCGTCATATGAACACTTTTACAGTACTTAACACATTCTTTTGTAAACTCCAGCATTGCATCAAATGCCTTACCCGCAAAAATATTCCTTGTAATCTTGTCATACTTTTCACTTGTCGGCTCATTTAGTGAAACTGAAATACAATCAAATATTTCTGACAGCTCCTTTGCTGTTGGCTTTTGATTAATCAAATCTGAAAGTCCGTTAGTATTAAGTCTTAATTTTATTGACGGATTTATGGACTTGATATACCTTGCTGACTCAATTAAATTATCATATGCATTTGTCGGCTCACCATAGCCGCAGAACACTGCACTTTCAACCTGAGTAAAGCCAAAAACATCAATTGCATTTTTTATTTCATCTATTGTCGGCTCCGTGTCAAACCAAAGCTTTTCAGCCTCACCGACTGCATCACCCTTTGTACGTATACAAAAGGCACAATTACAGGGACATTTGTTTGTTATATTAAGATAAACTCCACCTTCAAGTGTATAAATAATATCTGCCATTTTAAACCTCACGTGTATTAAATAATTTTTTCTTTAAACCTGCAGCATCAAATGCAGCACCTAAAATAATAAATATTACCGCACTGCCGACTGCCTGTATAATGTTGCCAGGTATATTAACTATAGCATAAGTTTTATCAATAATCAAATCCGATATATAATATCCGCCAACAGTTATCAAGCCAGATATAACAGTCATTGCTGCTGTAACAGGAGTCAAGATTTTCTCACTCTTCTTGTATGTAAGAACAAATGGTGCTGCTATAAGAGCCTTTACAATCAAAGTAGCAGGTGCATAATACGCCATTCCATATGCAATATCAGCAAGTGCTTCACCAACTGCAGCAGCAAAGAATGCCCAAGGACCTCCCAAAACCGACGCAGCAACATAAACAAATGCATCTCCGAAATGAACATAGCCTGATGCAACAGGAACTGAAACAAAGCGAGTGAGTACAAAAATTATTGCAGTGAACATTGCCGCAGCACACATATTAAAAAGCTTTTTATTTTTCACAGTTCAACTCCTCCTGATAATCATAATTTGTTAGCATATACAAAAACTTTTCAAAGTTAACACCATCATTGCCTGAGCTGCTTTTGCTATCACAAGCACAAGTGCTGATAAAGTTTGTTGCAAGCTCTGCTGACTTAACAACAGATAATCCTCTCATCAGACCACCTGTAATTATTGAGGCGAAAATATCCCCCGTTCCGCTGAAATATCCACCGCTCAAACTGCCTGCTATAACAGTATATCTACTTCTGTCATATACAACATTTGAAATTTTATCACCTTTTTTCAAGCCTGTTACAACAATATTTTTTATACCATTATTTATAAGCTTTAAACAATATGCTTTTATATCATCAATATTTTCTGAATATGGCTCTTCAGCAATAAAAGCAAGCTCTGCAGTATTAGGAGTAATAACATCAGCCTTATAACATAATCTTTTTATTTTTTCGCACATTACCGATGTATAACAATCATAAAGAGAACCATTATCTGCCATTACAGGGTCAACAACAAAAATTGTATTATCTGCTTTAAAGTCGTCAGCAAAAGCATTAATAATATCTATTTGTTTTTCATCACATACAAAGCCTGTAAGAATTGCATCAAATGAAGCACCAAGCTTTTTCCATTGCTCAATAAATCTGCCCATTGAGTCAGTAAGCGAAACTATGTCATAGCTGTCATAAGCTGTCTGATTTGACAGAACAGCAGTCGGCAATGGATGCACCTCGCACCCCATTGAAGAAATAATTGGTATGGCTGCACCAAGTGAGCATTTACCAAAGCCGGATAAATCATTTATAACAGCACACTTTTTCATAAGCCACCTCTTGATTCTTTTCTACAATAATTATATAATATAACTGTGTTTACTTTAATATACAGTTTTGATAATTTTTAAAGGTACAGTTATGAAAAAATATATTGAACTATAAACAGATATGGAATATAATACAAACGGCTGCCT
>JAIDEF010000031.1 GCA_029054965.1 Eubacterium sp. | reverse complement strand
ATATGGAACTCAATAATAATGATTTTATTATTAAACGAAATATTAACGATAATTATTACGATCCAGACACTTTCACTTCTGATTTCGTGGAATATGTCAGACCTCTGATTAATGATGAAACAATTGATGTACATACATTAAGACATACATTTTGTACAAGATGGGTAGAGTGCGGACTTAATACAGCACTTCTTTCAAAAATAGTGGGACACCATTCATATGCTTATACAGTTGATCAATACTGTGATGTAAATAAGCATTATCAGCTTGAAAGTGAGAATATTTCCGAGTTTTACGATAAACTTGGTGTAACATATAAAACTAATTACTCTGGCAATTCTTTTTGGGAAGATACAGGTAATATAATTTTCAAGCAAGGATTTGATGCAATAGACGCATTATAAACTAAAAAACAGATAACATTCTCTATGAGATGTTATCTGTTTTTTTAGTTGAATAGCCCACTTAAATTCATATAAATTCTACAATAATGGTTCAAAGTGGTTCAAATAATAAGCGCCATTTTCTATCGAAAACAGCGCTACTACATGGTTGCGGGGGTAGGACTCGAACCTACGACCTCCGGGTTATGAGCCCGACGAGCTTCCAACTGCTCTACCCCGCGATGTATGTTGTACATATATTATAGCAAAAAAAATTATAATGTCAATAGTTTTTATAAAAAAGTAAATAATATTTATGGTGATTATATGCAGGACAAAGAAATTTTCAGCTTATCTCTTGACATTGGTAAGGAAATTATACGGGCTGGCGGTGAAATCAGCCGTGCAAAGGACACTATAATAAGAATAAATGAAGCTTACGGCAACAACTGTGAGGTGTTCGCACTGCCATCCGTCATTATAGCACAAAGCGGCGAATACATCCAAATCAGACATATTGACAACGAGGACACAGATTTGGCTGAGCTTGCCAGACTTAATGCATTGTCACGACGTCTGTGCAAAAGCTATAATGAGGAAATACACGTTACAAAAAAAGTAATTTACCGCAAAACTGAAAACATTATTGCAATATGCATTGCCACAGCATCCTTCTGCATCTTTTTCGGAGGCAGCATAATGGATGCGGTATTTTCAGCAATTATAGGAATAGTAATAACCTACTGCAATCTCGAAAAGCTTAACTTGCCAAGCTTTTCGGTTAATCTGATAAGTGCTTTTATTTCAAGCATTCTTGCTAATATTCCTGCTGAAATAGGATTATCTCTTAATCCTGATAAAATAATAATAGGCACTATAATGCTGCTTGTGCCTGGTTTAACAGTAGTTAATTCAATTCGCGATATGATGAAGGGTGATTTAATAGCAGGACTTTTTGAGCTGTTTAACTCAATTATGTCAGCACTGGCTATTGCACTTGGTGTTGCAGGAGGAATTTTTATTATAAAATGGATTTAATTATACAGATTTTAAGCTGTGTTCTTGGTACAATCGGATTTGCAGTTACAATGAAAGCACCTAAAAAAACACTGCTCTATATTGCTTTAGGCAGTCTTATATCAGCAGGAATAGAAAGAACTATGTCACTTTTTTTCAATGATTTTATATCCTGCCTTACTGCTATGATTATTCTCAGCATGTATTGTGAAATTATTGCAAGAATTATAAAAACACCTACAACAGTAACACTTATGCCCTCTACTATACCGCTGCTGCCCGGAAGCTCGATATATTACACAATGTTTTGGGCAATCAACGGAGATAAAGAATCTATGAACAAATATGCATCATCAACACTTTTGTCCGGGCTTGGCATTGCTCTGGGTGCTGTAATAGCATCTGCCATTGTAAAATTCATTTACCTTTTCATAAAAAAACAAAAGAACAAGTACTAAACTCTCACACAAGTATTTAACACAATTGATAAGTAATATCAATTGTGTTAAAATAGCTTTTGAGGTGAAACTGTTATGAAAATATTGATTGTCCCTGACAGCTTTAAGGGAACACTCAGCTCGGCACAAGTTTGTGAATGCATAAAAAAAGGACTGTCAGATTATGATTCAAGCAATGAAATAATCACCCTCCCCTTTGCTGACGGCGGTGAAGGTTTCGGACAATGTCTTAACAATTTATGTAATGGCAATACACTTTACAGCAGTTGCAGTGACATATATGGTAAGGCAATAAAGGCACCTATATATACATATAATAATACGGCTGTAATTGAATGTGCTGCAGCCAGTGGATTGCAAAAAAGAAAATGTGTTATGGAGGCCAGCTCATATGGTACTGGTGAGCTGATAAAAACAGCTTATACCAACGGTTTCAAGAACATTATACTGGGTCTTGGAGGCAGTGGATGCTGTGACGGCGGAGCGGGTGTACTGGCAGCACTTGGTGGTATTTTCAGAGATATTGACGGGGAAATAATCGAGTATCCCAAGGGAAGAGATTTAGAAAATATTTATGGTGTTAATCTCAGAAATATTGTAAAGGACATCAACTTTACATACGCCTGTGATGTTACAAATGAATATTTTGGAAAAAACGGTGCTGCTTTTGTATTTGCAAAACAAAAAGGTGCAAGTGACAGTGATGTTGTCAGACTTGATAACGGACTTAAACAACTTAATGCATTCCTGCCGCGTGACATTGGCAAAGTAAAAGGCAGTGGAGCTGCAGGAGGAATATGCGGTGGGCTGTATTCAGTTTTCGGCGGTGAAATTAAAAGTGGTTTTGATATTCTTTCCAAAACCGCTGATTTGGAAGAAAAAATTAAATCTGCAGATATAATTATTACAGGAGAAGGCAAGACAGACAAGCAGACTCTTATGGGAAAGCTTCCGTATAAAATTGACAAGCTTTGCAGGAAATTCGGAAAAAAATGTATCATTGTAAGCGGTATTATTGAGGATGTTAAGCTTGGTGATAAAATGATAAGTCTTGCTGATGATAATACAAGCATTGAAAAAGCCATTAATAACGCTGAAAAAATACTTGTGAATAAATCAAAATATATATTGCAATAGAATTGTTTTAAATATATAATAATTATAATTAATTTTTTTAGGAGAACTGATATGAAAGTAAGAATTCCAAAACACAGAGAGTTTTTGATTAAATTTGAGGACGGATATGACAAGGAGGCTGAAGCATGGGATGCTCTCAACCAGATTGTCAAGGATTATTCTGTTGACGGTAAGAGCGTATATACCAAAACCTTTATTGAGGATAACGAGAAGAAGGTAAAGGCTCTGCAGGAAAAATACGAATTTACATACGAAATTATTGAAAAGTAAGGACTGCTTTATGGAAAAGAAAAAAGCTTACGCTGTTTCTACCGCCCATCTTGACACAGTATGGAGATGGACGATCAGCAAAACAATTAATGAATTTATTCCTGACACACTTACAAAAAACTTTGACCTTATTGAAAAATATCCAAACTATAAGTTCAATTTTGAAGGTGCTTACAGGTATGAAATAATTGAGCAGATTTATCCGAAGGCATTCAGCCTTATAAAACAATATGTTGATGAGGACAGATGGTGTCTTTCGGGAACCGGATACGAAAACGGTGATGTTAACATTCCCTCCCCCGAGGCACTTATCAGAAATCTGCTTATTGGAAATTATTATTTTACAAAAAAGTTTGGCAAAACTTCAAAGGATATGTTTTTGCCGGACTGTTTCGGCTTTGGCTGGGCACTGCCTTCAGTAGCCAATCATTGCGGCCTTTTGGGTATGACAACACAAAAGCTTAGCTGGGGCTCTGCCTACGGTCTGCCGTTTGATTTAGGAAAATGGGTTGGTCCTGACGGAAAAGGTATCTATGTGAGCCTTAATGCTAAATCCTACAGATATAAATTCACAGGCGATATCAGAGCTGATTTAAGCGTAATTAACAACATTAGTGACAATGCGAATAACAGCGGTATCCCTTGGGCTAACCATCTTTACGGCACAGGTGACTGGGGTGGTTCTCCCGATGAGGAGAGCGTAAAAGCAGTTGAGCTGAGCGTCAGCAAAAATGAAAAAAGCGATTTTGAAGTAATATCTGCTCACACAGATACAGTATTTAAGGATTTGAAAAAGCTGCCTAAGGCTGACAGAGATAGAATTCCTGTATGGAACAATGAGCTGCTTATGACAAGCCACGGTGCAGGCTGCTACACATCACGTGCTATGAGCAAGCGTCTTAACAGACAGTGCGAGCAAATGGCTTTTGCAGCAGAAAAAGCCTGTGTTCTTGCATACTCTCTTGGGGGATATGACTACCCTATTGCAACATTAACCAATGCCTGGAAAAGGGTTGTGAAGCATCAGTTCCATGATGATATAACAGGAACATCCGTGATGGAGGCTTATAATAAAAGCTGGAATGATTATTACGTTTCACTGTCACAGTTTAAAAATGAATATCTTGGTGCAAGCAAGGCAATATTCAATCAGATGAACACAAGCTGGATAGATAAAAAATCCGTGGCAGTTATGGTAAGCAATACCACACAATACAGACGCAGAGATGCAGTAGAATGTATTGTTAAAACTCCCGTTAACTGTACTAATCTTCGTGCATATGATATGAACGGAAAGGAACTGCCTTGTCAGGTTATCAATAAAAACGGCAAAAATCTCACCGTTGTATTCAAAGCTGATATTGAACCATTGTCATTTAAGGTTTTTCAGCTTGTTCCTTCTAAAGAACCAACACCGCTTACAAGCGATGTAAAGGTTACAAATCATTCACTTGAAAACAGCAAGTATAAGCTGATTTTCAACAAAAATGGTGACATTGCATATCTGTATGACAAAGAGCTTGGTAGACAGGTGCTTGACAAGCCTGTCAAAATGGCGTTGCTTCACGATACAGGTTCACTCGCATATCCAAGCTGGGAAATCAGAAAAGAGGACATTGACAAAGAGCCTTACTGCTATGCAAACACCCCTGAATTTACTGTACTGGAAAACGGACCTGCAAGAGTAGCAATAAAGGTAACAAGAAGTGCAGGTAGCTCTGTAATCTCTCAGGTTGTTTCACTTGAAAGTGATTCAAAATATGTTAATGTTACAAATTATGTAGACTGGAAATCAAGGCGAACAATGCTTAAGGCAGTATTCCCTACTGCTGCTTACAACGAAAAAGCAACATATGACCTTGGACTGGGCATTATCAAAAGAGGCAATAATACTGATAATCTCTATGAGGTACCTGCTCAAAAATGGGCTGACATCACTGACTCAAGCGGAGAATTCGGTGTTTCAATTTTATCTGACTGCAAAATCGGCTGGGATAAGCCAAATGACAACACTCTGCGTCTTACCTGTATACACACACCTGCCGGAGCTTTCACAAAGGAAACCAGACAGGATTTGCAGGATTTGGGAAGAAATATTTTCAGCTTTGCAATTTACAGCCACAACAATGGTTTTGAAGAAGGCACACAGAAGCAGGCTGAAATATATACAAATCAGTTAATAGCAGTTCAGAGTGATATCAGAAGCAATCCTGATGCATCAGACAGTATTGCAATAGCAGGTATCAGTAATGATGACGTCATACTGCGTACGATAAAAATGTCCGAAGAGGGCGATGGAATCATCGTTAGAGTATATGAGGCAAACGGTAAATCGCACAGCAAGGTTAAGCTTAAGATATTCAATGAAATTGGGGAAGCTTATTCTGTTGATGGTCTTGAGAATACTATAAGGAAAATAAAAAACACTGAGCATGAAATTTCCTTTAGCATAAATCCGTTTGAGGTTAAGAGCTTTAAAATCGTATATAAAGAAAGGCCAAAGAGAATCCCCCGTCATCATTATCTGCCGCTTACTATGTACTGTAATGCAAAAGGATTTTCACGCATTTATAAAAACGAAATGAAGCACACTATCCTTAAC
>JAIDEF010000309.1 GCA_029054965.1 Eubacterium sp. | reverse complement strand
TTGATATCGGCACTGCCGGTGTAGACGAGATTTGTGAGTTTTGCTCAGTCGGTAAGGCTGTTCTGAATAATCTTGAGAAATATGGTGTCATAGCTTTTTTTGACAAACAGATTTATAGAACACCATATAAGGTTTCTGATAATGAAACCAATTGTTCAGAAATTAAATTGTCGCACAAGCAGAATAATGCTTATCAGACTTTTCTCAATATGATTAATGGTGAAGGGGGCAGCGGTCTTCTTTTTGGTGTAACAGGCTGTGGAAAAACGCAGGTCTATTTGAAATTGATTGATCGTGTTATTGAACAGGGCAGAGATGTTATTGTTCTTGTTCCTGAAATCGGCTTGACTTCCCAGGCTTTAGCTATTTTTCATAAAAGATATGGCAGCAAAGTTGCTGTTGTTCACAGCGGCTTATCACTCGGTGAGCGTAATGATGAGTATAAGCGTATTGACAGTGGTGATGCTAAAATTGTTGTAGGTACACGCAGTGCAGTTTTTGCGCCTGTTCATAATCTCGGACTAATTGTTATGGACGAGGAACAGGAAAACACTTATAAAAGTGAACGTACTCCAAGATACAGTGCTAAAGAGGTTGCAAATTTCAGAGCAAAGTATAATAAAGCTTTGTTTTTAATGACATCTGCAACACCAAGTATTGAAAGCTATTCGAGTGCAGTTTCAGGTAAAATTCAGCTTTGTGAAATCGATGAACGCTTTGGCGAATCAAAACTGCCAGAGGTTGTAACCGTTGATATGAAGGCTGAAATAAAAAATGGTAACAGAACTCCTGTTTCAGCTAAGTTAAAAGAGTATCTGCAGGAAACACTTGATAATAACAAGCAGGCAATTCTGTTGATTAACAGACGTGGCTATAATACATTTATTGCCTGTACTGATTGCGGCAATGTTATAACCTGCCCAAGCTGTTCAATTTCACTGACTTACCATAGTTACAGCAATAGGCTTGTATGTCATTATTGCGGTTACACAAAAAGGCTTGACAACAAGTGTCCTGAATGCGGCAGTGAAAATATAAGATACAGCGGTTATGGCACACAAAGAATAGAGGATGAATTAGCTGCCTTATTTCCTGAGGCAAAAATTCTTCGTATGGATGCAGATACAACATCTTCAAAATTCAGTCACGATAAATTGTTTAAGGCATTTAAAAATCATGAGTATGATATTTTAATTGGTACTCAGATGGTTGCAAAGGGTCTTGATTTTCCTGACGTAACTCTTGTAGGCGTGGTAAATGCAGATAATTCGCTTTATGATGAAAACTATAACAGCAGTGAACGCTGTTTTGATTTGATTACACAGGTTATCGGACGCAGCGGCAGGCGTGATGAAAAGGGTCTTGCTGTTATTCAGACGATTAATCCTTTTAATCCAACCCTTGAGTTTGCTGCAAATCAGGACTATAAATCATTTTATGATAATGAAATTTCACTGAGAAAGGCTATGATTTATCCGCCGTACTGCGATATTTATTCTGCTTCCTTTGTCGGTGAAAATGAAAATACTGTTGCACTTTGCGCGAAAGCATTTTTTGATATTTTAAAGGAGCTTAATGCTGATAACAGCCAAAAGCTGATTGTACTCGGCCCGAGCCCTGCTAAAATTTCAAAATTAAACAATCAGATCAGATACAGATTGTCAATAAAATGTAAAAATTCAAAAAAAATTCGCAAACTTTTTAATGATATTTTAATAAGATTAAGTAAAAT
>JAIDEF010000308.1 GCA_029054965.1 Eubacterium sp. | reverse complement strand
GTTTCTCCCAAATCAAAGATTTGGAGCCACGTGTTGCAAAAGCAGATTTAAGAATTTAGTGAATATATAAAGTTAGATTCTGGCTACACCGTCTTTTCTTGCAGCGTCTGCAACTGCTTTTGCAACTGTATCCTTTATTCTTTCATCGAAAGCATATGGGAGGATGTAGTCCTCTGTCAGCTTTTCATCATCAACAAGTGATGCGATTGCGTAGGCTGCTGCTATTTTCATATTCTCTGTAATATCGCTTGCTCTTACGTCAAGTGCACCGCGGAAGATACCCGGGAATGCAACAACATTATTAATCTGGTTAGGGAAGTCTGAACGTCCTGTGCCAACGATTTTAGCCCCTGCCGCTTTAGCCTCATCAGGCATAATTTCAGGTGTTGGGTTAGCCATTGCAAGAACAATCGGGTCAGCGTTCATTGTCTTAATCATATCCTGTGTAAGAACACCCGGAGCAGAAACACCGATAAAGATGTCTGTACCCTTAACAGCCTCAACAAGGCTGCCCTTAGTCATTTCTCTGTTCGTTACCTTGGCGATAGCTTCCTTTGATGCATTGAGCTTTTCTCTGCCCTCATAGATAGCTCCCGTTCTGTCACAGAGAATTACGTCTCTAAGACCGAGTGTCATAAGCAGCTTAGCTATAGCAATTCCTGCAGCACCTGAGCCGTTAATAACAGCCTTGCAGTCAGAAAGTGCCTTGCCTGTAAGCTTTGTTGCGTTGATAAGTGCAGCAGAAACAACGACTGCAGTGCCGTGCTGGTCATCGTGGAAAATCGGGATATCGCATTTTGCCTTCAATTTCTCTTCGATTTCAAAGCATCTTGGTGCAGCAATGTCCTCAAGGTTTATACCGCCGAATGAACCGCTGATGTTATAAACGGTTTCAACAAACTCATCAACATCCTTTGTACGTACGCACAGAGGGAATGCATCAACGTCACCGAACTCCTTGAATAATACGCACTTGCCCTCCATAACAGGCATACCTGCTTCGGGACCGATATCACCAAGACCGAGAACTGCAGTGCCGTCAGTAATAACAGCAACTAAGTTCCAGCGTCTTGTAAGCTCCCAGCTTTTTTTATAATCAGCCTGAATAGCTACACAAGGCTCAGCAACACCGGGAGTATAAGCAAGTGAAAGACTGTCCTTGTCGTTAACCTTTGCTCTTGCAGTCACCTCGAGCTTGCCCTGCCATTCGCCATGCAGCTTTAATGATTCTTTACGATAATCCATTTTTGTTTTCTCCTTATATATGTTTCTCATAAATCAAGGGCATTGCACTTGAGGGTGCAGTGCCCTTTTATTTTTAATGTCTTTCAATATGTGATTTAATATCCTTTTCAGGGTAAGGGGTGTAGTTTTCCTCCCATGGGAAGGTGTAGTCAAGACCAAGCTCGTCGCGTACCTCAAGAATTTCCTTCTGTACAGATTCGTTAATCGGAACACCGCTGTCCTTTCTGCTCTGCCAAATATCATATTCCTTTTCACCTGCTGTGAAAATTCTGTCAGCCTCAGGTGCTTTCTTTGAATCACGGATTGAACGAAGAATTTCACCTGCCTTGCTTCTTACAAGCTCCTCACCAAGGAAGTGGTTTGTGTCAATTGCAATGAAGAAATGACCGAGATGATAGGGTCTGATATTGCCGTCTTCATCCTTGCCGTCAAGGTCCTTACCATAGCTGCCGTCCTGAAGAATAGCTGAAAGCAGCTCAATAATCATTGCATAGCCGTAGCCCTTATAACCGCCAAGCTCCTCACCGATACCGCCGAGAGCAGTAAGTGCAGCAGAGCCCTCACGGATTCTTTTAAGAGCAACACCTGCATCACCCTCAACAGATTCACCGTCGGAGCCGATGATTGTGCCCGGATGAACATCTTCATTAATTCTTGCGTAATATTCAATTTTACCGTTCTGCGTGATTGATGTTGCACAGTCAAGTACAAAGTCAAATTTTTCATCACTCGGAATACCAACTGTAAGCGGATTTGTACCGAACATACCCTCAACACCAAATGTCGGAGCTACTGAAGGTCTTGCATTTGTACCTGTGATGCAGATACAGCCTTGTTCTGTTGCCTGTGTTGCATAGTAGCCTGCAATACCATAGTGGCAGGAGTTACGCACTGCAACCATACCAAGTCCGTATTTTTTAGCCTTGTCAATTGCCATCTGCATGGACTTGTAGCCGATAACCTGACCCATACCGTTGTGGCCGTCAACAACAGCAGTTGTTTCGGTTTCCTTAAGAATTTCAAATTCTGTTACAGGATTCTGAATACCTGCCTTGATTCTGTCAAGATAAATCGGCTTAAATCTGTTGCAGCCGTGGCTTTCAATACCACGCTTGTCAGACTCAAGCAGAACGTCAGTACAAATTTCCGCATCCTCTCTGGGGATACCGTAGCCGACAAAAGCGTCAGTTACAAAATCTGTGATTAATCCCCAGGGACATACTACCTTACCCATAATGAAAATCTCCTTAATCTAATTATCTTTCCCAGTTGCGTGAGCGTTCAACAGCACGCTTCCAGTCGGAATATTTTTTGTTTCTTGCTGATGCTTCCATAGAAGGGACAAAGATTTTATCAACCTCTCTGTTAGCCTCAATTTCGTCCGTGCTTTCCCATACACCTGTTGCAAGACCTGCACAGTATGCAGCACCTAACGCCGTTGTTTCAACATTTTTAGGTCTGTTAACCTTAACACCTGTCATATCAGCCTGAATTTGCATCATAATGTTTGATACGGATGCACCGCCGTCAACTCTGAGGTCTTTAATCAGAATGTCTGAATCGCTCATCATGGACTCAAGCAAATCGGTCATCTGATAGGTTATGCTTTCAAGAACGGCACGGCAGATATGCTTTCTGTTGATACCGCGTGTCAGACCAATCATAATGCCACGTGCATACATATCCCAATATGGTGCACCAAGACCTGTAAAAGCAGGCACAAAGTATAAGCCGTTTGAATCCTCAACCTCAGATGCCAGCTCGTCGCACTCAGGTGCTGAGTGAATAAGCTCAACCTCATCCCTCAGCCATTTTATAACAGAGCCTGCATTGAAAGCAGAGCCTTCAAGCGAATAGGTGATTTTGTCACCAATACCCCAGGCAATGCCTGACAGCAGGTTGGAACGGCTGTTAACTCGTTTTTCACCTGTGTTCATCAATAAAAAGCAGCCTGTGCCGTAGGTGTTCTTGGCCTGACCTACCTCAAAGCAGCCCTGACCGAATAAAGCACCTGGCTGGTCACCGATAGCCCCCGCAATCGGAACACCGGCAATATCCTCAATAGCTGTTATTTTTGCAACCTCGCCGTAAATACAGCTTGATGGCTTAACCTCAGGCAGCATACTCATAGGTATGCCGAGCTTTTCGCAAAGGAAAGGGTCCCACTGCAGCTTGTCAACGTCAAAAAGCATTGTTCTGCAGGCATTTGAATAATCGGTTACATGAACCTTGCCGCCTGTTAAATTCCATATAAGCCAGGTGTCAACGGTACCGAAAAGAAGCTCACCATTTTCTGCTTTTTCACGTGCACCCTCAACATTGTCAAGAATCCATTTGATTTTTGTTGCACTGAAATAAGCATCAATCAAAAGCCCCGTAGTTTCCTTGATATAGTCACTTAGTCCTTCGGCTTTAAGCTCCTCACAGTATGCAGCAGTTCTTCTGCACTGCCAGACGATAGCGTTGCAAATCGGCTTGCCTGTTTCCTTTTCCCATACTATTGTTGTCTCTCTTTGATTGGTTATACCGATACCGGCAATATCTTTCGGATTAACCTTTTCAAGTCGTAGACAAGCAAGTATTGCACTGATCTGTGAAAAAAGAATTTCCATAGGATCATGCTCAACCCATCCGTTTTGCGGATAGTATTGAGGAAACTCGTTCTGAGCCTTAGCAACAATCTCGCCCTTTTTGTTGAAAATAATTGCTCGTGAGGAGGTTGTACCCTGGTCAAGTGCCATAATATATTTTTCTGCCATAATGATACCCCTCTCGTTATTATGGGTATGCCCGTTTTTGTTTACAGCAAAGCAAAAAGCAGGCATAACCGCCTGCTTTTATTGTACTTTATTTGGAAATTAAAGTCAATGAAATATGGATATTATTACTATAATTTAATTATAATTTATGCAAAATTTGTTGAATGTATAAAACATTAATAAATTAAATGCAGAAGCTTAAGCATTGTTTTCAACAAATGTGATAATATCACTTACACTTTCGATTTTTTCAATTATTTCATCGGGAACCTCAATGCCGAATTCATCTTCAACTGACATTACAATATCT
>JAIDEF010000307.1 GCA_029054965.1 Eubacterium sp. | reverse complement strand
CAGCAATATATTGCAATTGTGGCTGCAGTAGCATTTGCAATTTGCTTTATATTGTTAAAATTAAAATTACCATTTCTGCCAAAAGACAAAGGCAGAGCATTTGCTGTAAACGGAAAAGCATCAAAAGGAAAAATAAGAGGAGTAGGCTTAATAATGATATGCACATTTGTGCTTTGCTCTGTCTTTTTGTTGCCGATTACGAAAGAACTGATATGCTATGATATATTAATTTTTCTTGAAATGCTGAGCGGATATCTTGATGATGCATCAGATAATCCTTGGTCAGATTATAAAAAAGGCTTTATTGACTTAATAATTTGTGTTGTTATTTCTATTGTTTTTGTTTGTAACAACTCCACTACAATCTTGATTTTCAGTTATGAAATCTATATACATCCTGTTTTGTATGGCGTACTTTCAACAATTTTGCTTTGGATTGGTATTAATGTTACCAATTGTTCCGATGGCGTAGATGGTTTGTGCGGTTCATTAAGTATAATATCTCTCCTGAGCATTTCTTTAATATTTTTCAATCAAATCGGTGAACAATATGCTGTTTTCAGCTTTATTATGGTTGGGGTTTTAATTGCGTATCTGTGCTTTAATACCAGTCCCAGTTCGCAGCTTATGGGTGATGCAGGCTCAAGACCTCTTGGTATATTGATTGTATTATTGATTTTAAAATCATCACACCCACTGAGCTATTTGTTACTATCAGCAGTATTGCTTGTTGACGGAATAGCCGGATTAATTAAAATTTTTCTCAAAAGATTTTTAAAAATAGAGGTATTGAAAAATGTTCGTACTCCTATTCACGATGAAATGAGAAAAAATCATGGTTGGTCTGATACACAGGTTCTAATCAGATTTGGCATAATTCAATTATTTATTTCAACGATTCAATTCATCCTTTGCAGATAGATAATCGTGCTTAATGGTATTAGAAACAAATCAAAGCTATATAATTCGTATTGAAATGTGAATAACAAAAAACGCACAAAAGCCTTGCAATTTATTAAAATTGCAAGGCTTTTAAATTGTTTTGTCGGCAGAAACAAGCCTCTGTCTTACAATCATATGAAACAGTAAATTTTCTGTTCATTAATCTTAGTGCGTGATTCAGCCCACTTTATCGACAGTCTAACCCGAAGGATTAACCTTCGGGCACTCTGTTATTTAATACTATTTATTATTTTTCTTTTTTCTGTTTCTGAGCACTATCATAAACACCATACCGACTAAACCGCCGCAGGCATTCATCATCATATCGGTCATAGTATCAACCAGACCGAGATAGCCGTATTCATTATTATACTTTGAAAGGTCAAACATTGCTGTTTCCGGTCCTGCCTTTGAAAGCTGAAGGTTTGTCCCGTGAAGGTAGTCCATTAAAAATTCGTAGAATTCCCATCCTACTGCAATTGAAAGTGCAAACATTATTGAAAAAATTGCGGCAAGGGTTGCGGCACACTGTCCCTTTTTACGCTGAATAATAACAGCAAAATCATAACCAAACACCGCACAGACAAAGCCTGACAAAATATGCATCATATTATCAAACCATGAAATACTGTCAAAAAAGCCAAAATAAGAGCCTATTACAATACCCACAAAAATGATGATATTCAGCATTGTCTGACTGAGAGGCGGCACCTCCTCAATAAAGCTGCCGTTGCCGAAAACCTGAAACATATCCCACAAATGCGTAAAAATGAAACAGAACACACTTTCAAAGCCCATCACCACATCACCATGAATAAATGAATATGCGGCACATATGAGCATTGACACTCTGACAATCGGCCAGAATATAAACTGTGGTTTAGGTATTTTATTTATAGGGTCTTTTTTTATTTTATAAGCCACAAGCGCACCTCAAATATAAAATATGTTTCATTTTATCACATATAAAAAAAATGTCAAATATAATGTTAACAAACAGCTTGTCAATTATTAAACAAATATAAATTATCAATAAAAATAGTAGACAAAAGTATTTTAGATTGATATAATCATCAGCAGAAAATGAACATAACCACGCAATGTGTTCAAGATAACGGAGGAAGACATATGGCAGAATTCACCAGCAAATATGATGTAAAAAAGACTATGTATGAAAAATTCATGGACTCTGTTGCCGCAAGAGGTGACAAACCATGCTTTTATTATTACAACAATACCATAAGCTGGAATCAGGCAGATGAAATGGTTAACTGCTGTGCAGCAGCACTTCTTGCTAACGGAGTAAGAAAGGGTGACAGGGTCATTGTCTGTGCTCCGAATATGCCGCAGTGCATAACAGCAATTTACGCTATCAATAAAATCGGTGCAATTGCATCAATGCTTCATCCCCTTTCAGTAGCAAGCGAGGCACAGTACGCAAAAAATCTTGTTGGTGCAAAATTTGCTTTCTGCTTTGACGTAAGCGAAAAAGCATTTGCAGGAATGAACGATTTGACACTTGTTAAATGCAGAACTGCACAATACTTCCCTAAAACACCTTACGGCTTTATCGCAAATATGCTCTACAAGAAAAAAATCAAAGGTAAAACCGCTAAGGCAACAGGTGTAAGAAAGCTCATTGAATGGACAGATTTTCTTGCAGAGGGTAAAAAATATCTTGAAAACCACACAGTTGAAATTGAAACTGATTATAACGCAACTGCTGTTACAATGATGACAGGCGGCACAACAGGCAATCCTAAAGCAGTTATGCTTTCAAACTACAATATCAACAATCTTTCTTATGAGGTATGGGATGTTGTTGACACTGTTATTGAAAAGAAGATCGACCCTGATAACGACGTTATGCTTACAGCACTCCCTGTTTTCCACGGCTTCGGCTTCGGTATGTGTATGCATTACTCAATTATTGTGGGTCAGGCTCAGTCACTGTTCCCGCAGTTTGATGCAAAAATGTGCTCTGATGCAATCAAAAAATATCACATCAACTATGTATTCGGCGTGCCTGACTTTTTTGAAAAGGTTTACAAAGCAGGTTACCTTAAGGGTGTTGATATGAGTTCAATGAAGCTTATCGGCTCAGGCGGTGACGTTGTACCTTATTCACTGACTGAAAAAATGGATAGAATGCTTAAAGAAAACGGCTCTAAATTCCATTTTGCAACAGGCTATGGCTTAACTGAATGTGTAACTGTCTGCTCATTTACCGATATGAGAAGAGAAGCTCCTCAAGGCTGTATCGGTTTGCCTACATATAACATTGAGGTTATGACAGTTAAGCCGGGTACCACCGAGGAGGTTAAGGGCGAGGATGGTGAGCTTTGCGTTTATGGTCCTACACTTATGCAGGGCTACTGGAACGACCCTGAGGAAACTGCAAAAATGCTTGTTAAGCACGAGGACGGCAGAGTATGGCTTCACACCGGTGATATGTGCTTTATTGAGGATGGAACAAACGATATTTATTACCGTCAGAGATTAAAGAGAGTTTACAAAATCAGCGGTTATCTTGTTTACCCTTCCTTCATTGAAGAGTCTTATCGTGCAATGGCAGAAATTTATGACTGCTGTGCAATCGGTACAGGTGAGGAAGGCAACACAAAATTAAAACTGTTTGTTGTTAAAAACAAGAAATATGCATCTGACGACGAGGAAGCACTTAAAAAGAAAATCATTGATTTTGGTATGCAGAACCTCTCAAAATGGTCAGTACCAAAGCAGATTGAATTCATCGACGAGCTGCCAAGAACAAAAATCGGCAAGGTTGATTTCAAGGTGCTTAAATAAACACAATTATCCATCAAAAAGAGCAATGTAAAAACACATTGCTCTTTTATTTTATATCTGTTTATTACTGCCATATTTAAACAGTACAGCACCTATCACAGCAGCAACAAACTCGGTTAAAGGAAAGGCAAGCCATACACCAAGCATTTTAAACAATGCTGACATCAGGAACGCCATAGGAATAATAATGATGAAGCCCCTTAAAATTGAAATGATATTTGCAGGCTTTGGATTTTCTGTTGAAGCAAAACAGGTTGAAGTAATAATATTAAAGCCCACGAAAGGACAGGATATAAAATAGATTTTCAAGCCTGTAACAGCAATCTGCTGCAGCACCTCATTATGCTCACTGTTAAATACCGCGGCAATCGGCTGTGCACCAAAAAATATACTTGAGTAAATAACAGCTGAAAGGAGCACTACTGTTATAAATGAATATCTGCGTATTGCTTTGACGTCACTCTTATTTCCCAATCCGTGGCTTTTGCTGATTATCGGCTGTATTCCCTGCGAAAGCCCTGTGTAAATGGCAACAACTACAAGCGAAACTGCCGCTACAATTCCATATGCGGCAACACCAACATTACCGGCCAGCCTTAAAATGATTGAATTAAATACAAGCATCGTAACACCTGATGATGCCTCCGTAACAAATGCAGGCACACCACCTGAAATAATGCCGAAAAGCCTCCTGATATCAGGCAAACATTTCGTTAAATGAAAGTTGTTTTTACGCTTTATAATATATGGTGACAGCACCATAATGCTTATGACAGGAGCAAGACCCGTTGCAAGTATTGCACCAAAAATACCCATATCAAGCGGAAAAACAAAAATATAATCAAGTACAACATTTGAAAAACTGCCTGTAATCATAGCCGCCATTGAAAGGGACGGACTGCCGTCGTTTCTGACAAAGCACTGAAGAAGATTATTGATTAAAAATGCAGGTGCAAAAAACAGCATTGTTTGCAGATATGTATTTGTCATTGTAAAAATTGTGTCATCTGCACCAAGCAGGCACACGATTTTATCTGATAAAAACACACCTGACAAAAAGAACAAAACTGAAAAAACCAGCACCAGATAAACGGAATTTGTAAACACTCTGTTTGCTTTATCCTTTTCTCCTCTTATCTTACTGACAGTGAATTTTGTTCCACCACCTATACCTATCATCAGTCCTGTTCCATTGATAAAGCAAAGCACCGGAAAAGCAAGATTTAATGCTGCAAGACCGTTTGACCCCAAAGCAGACGAAACAAAAAAGGTATCTGCAAGCGTATAGCACGAATAAGCAAGCTGACCCATAATATTAAATGAAACATATTTTATAAATTCCTTAAATATTTTTCCGTTACGCATTAACCTTCTCCTTTTCAGGCAAAAATAAAAGTGCCGAAGCTCGTATCTTCTATGGCCTAACGATACGAATTTCAGCACTGAAATCACCCGGCGGTGAACAATATTATTTTTCTTTTATTATACTATATACAACACATAAAAGCAATATTAAAAAACATTAATCTTTTCGGCATTTACAAACAATTTGTGCCGTGATAAAATAAACAAAAACACGACGAGGAAGTTAGCAATGTACCGTATTTTTATAGTTGAGGATGACAGAGGGATAGCACAGGCAATAAAAAAACAGGCTGAGCTGTGGAATATGGAAGCAAGGTGTGCACAAAGCTTCAGCAGCATTATGGCAGAATTTGCAGAATATGACCCGCACCTGGTATTAATGGACATATCGCTGCCCTTTTACAACGGCTATCACTGGTGCAGTGAAATCAGAAAGGTATCAAAGGTTCCTGTTATTTTTATATCCTCCGCATCTGACAATATGAACATTATTATGGCAATGAATATGGGCGGTGACGATTTTATTGCAAAGCCCTTTGAACAAAACGTGCTTATTGCAAAAATACAGGCAATGCTCAGACGAACATATGATTTTGCAGAATCCGTAACAATTATAGAGCACCGCGGTGCACTGCTCAACACAGGCGACAGCACACTCGTTTATGATGGAGAAAGCATACCGCTGACCAAAAACGAGTACATCATCCTTTTAACACTTATGAACAACAAGGGAAAAATAGTCAGCCGAGAAACCCTTATGGAAAAGCTTTGGAAAACTGACAGCTTTGTTGATGAAAACACCCTGACTGTCAACGTGAGCAGACTTAGAAAAAAGCTTGAGGAGGCAGGGCTTGACAGTTTTATAAAAACAAAATTCAAAATGGGTTACATTGTGGAATAAGGAAAACAATATGAAATTCTTTTTATCATATAT
>JAIDEF010000306.1 GCA_029054965.1 Eubacterium sp. | reverse complement strand
GACATATATTGACATTTTGTCGATATTATATTATACTAAAGGTGCGAATAATGGCGAAAGGAGAGATAAAATGGTAGAATTAGCATCAAAAATTAAAGTATTAAGAAAAAGCGCAGGTTTGACACAGCAGCAGGTAGCGGATGCACTTGAAATTAAGAGGAGTGCTTATGCTTATTATGAAATCGGCAAAAGCTTTCCTAAATTGTCTGTTATTAAAAAAATGGCTGCTTTGTTTAATGTAACTGTTGATGAGCTTCTGAGTGAAGAACAGGCAGGCGATTTGCACGCAAACAATAATTTTGATTTAGGCTGGCGTACAACCGATGGCTTTAATCAGCTTTCTGATTTCGAGCAATCTGTGCTTTTAAGAGTCAGACTTATGTCTTATGAGGACAGAGAAAAGCTTATGGATTATTTATCTACTATGAATATATAGTAAAAAAGACCTTGCAAACAACTTGTTTGCAAGGTCTTTTTTATTGCTGTTTTTTCTTTTTGGAAAGCTCTTTTAAGTCGTGATTTTTTTCGGCAAAATAAGCCCTTGTTTCTTTTCCGACAAGACCGCTCAAAGCAAACAGTGCAATGAGGTTTGGGAATGCCATTAATCCATTGAATATATCAGCAATGTTCCATACTGCTGAAACGGTTAAATACGGACCGATAAATACAGCTAATATGTAAATGTAACGATAAATCTTAACAGCCTTCTGTGAGCCTGTGAGATACTCAAGACAGCGTTCACTGTAATAATCCCAGCCCAGGATTGTGGTGAATGCAAAGAATGTCAGACAAAGCATAAGAATAAATGCTGATACGCTTTCATTCCATGGCAGTCCTTTCTGCCATGCTATTGTGGTAATGCTTACACCCTCAACACTTCCTTCAACAAAAGCATTGTCGGCACCTGTCAAAATTATTGAAAGACCTGTCAGAGTACAGATAACTATAGTGTCAATAAATGTTCCTGTCATTGTAACAAGTCCCTGACGTACAGGGTCTTTCGTTTTAGCTGCCGCTGCTGCAATAGGAGCTGAGCCTAAACCTGCTTCATTTGAAAATATACCTCTGCCGATACCCTTTTGCATTGCAAGCTTAAGGGTTATACCAACGCCTGCGCCGGTTACAGCCTTTGCTGAAAATGCAAGCTTAAATACGCTTGCTATTGCTGCAGGAATTTCGCTTAAGTGAGTGAATACAATAATTAAAACAAAAACAACATATGTAATTGCCATAACAGGAACAATAACCTCAGACACTTTTGCTATTCTCTTTATACCGCCTATTATAACAAGTGCAGCAAGAACGGTTACTGCAATACCGCCGATAACTGTTGACCAGGTGTAGCTGTTTTCACCAATAGAAAAAGCAATGTGCTTTGCCTCAGGATCAAAGAAATTGTTAACAGCACTGGTAATGCCATTGATTTGTGTTATTGTGCCGATTCCCATAAGTCCTGCACCGATTCCAAATATGGCAAACAGCTTGGCGAGCCATTTCCATTTTGAGCCCATACCTTTTTCTATATAATAGAAAGGACCGCCGAGATAGTGATTATCATCTTTTTTATCACGGAATCTTATTGCAAGAAAGCCTTCGGAATACTTTGTAGCCATACCGAAAAAAGCAGCAATAAGCATCCATAAAAGCGCACCTCTGCCGCCAAGACAGATAGCTGTGGCAACACCTACTATATTTCCTGTACCTATTGTTGCAGAAAGGGCAGTGCACAGTGCTCCGAAAGAAGTGACCTCACCTTCGCCTTCATTCTCATTTTTAACCATATACTTAAGAGCTTTACCAAGATGAAACACCTGAACAAAGCCTGTTCGTACAGAAAGCCAGAGTCCTGCAGCAAGGATTAATGCAATAAGCACCCAGCCCCATACCCAGCCGTCAATTTTTTCAATAATGCCATTAAATGACATTGCAAGTGTAATACTGTTCATGCTTCCTCCTTTATTATTATAAAAATACCAAAGTATAATAACACAGAGATATTATTAAATCAAGGGCTTTATAGATTGTATAGTTTTTTTGCGTTTTCGTTAGTGATATTTAAAAGCTCCTGTGTATCCATTTCAAGCAGTGCTGCAATCTTTTCAGCAATAAAAGGAATAAGTGATGAATCATTTCTTTTGCCGCGATGTGGAACAGGGGCGAGATAAGGACAGTCTGTTTCAAGTACAAGGCGGTCAAGAGGAATGTCCTTAACTACTTCAAGGCTTTTTCTTGCGTTATTAAATGTTACGACGCCATTTAAGCCAATATACATACCGAGCTTAATTATTTCCCGAGCCATTTCCTTTGAGCCTGAGAAGCAATGCACAACACCTTTTGGTTTTGTTGCCTTTAATATGTCTAATGTGTCACCATGAGCCTCTCTGTCGTGAACAATGACCGGCAAATCAAGGTCTGCTGCAAGCTCAATCTGTGCGGTGAAAAATTTTTTCTGCACCTCCTTGGTTGAGCTCATCCAGTGGTAATCAAGACCAATTTCACCAATTGCAACGCATTTTTTATTCTGAGCAAATTTCTTTATTAATTCCAAATCATTAAGGCTTACATCTTCCAAACATTCGGGATGAAAGCCTGCAGCAAAATACATAAAATCGTATTTCTGTGCCAGGTCAAAATTAAACCTTGTTGTTTCAATATCACAGCCACAGCTTACAACATTAGAAACACCCTGACTTTGAAGAGTGCTGATAAGCATTTCTCGGTCAGGGCTGAATTTTTCATCGTCGTAGTGTGAATGTGTATCAAATATATTCTGATACATATTACTACCTCTTATTTTATCTTATTTTAGTACCGTCAGGCATACCATCTACAAACAGTACCTTAACATCATCATCACTTACATCACCTGCAAGGAGCATACCATTGCTCATTTCACCGCAGAGCTTGGCAGGCTTAAGGTTTGCAACAATAACAACCTTTTTGCCGACTAAATCCTCAGGCTTATACCATGGTGCAATACCTGATACAATCTGCCTTGGCTTGTCTGTTCCGTCATTAACCTGTAATTTCAAAAGCTTTTTAGCTTTCTTGATTGGCTCACATTCGATAACTTCGGCTACTCGGAGCTCAACCCTTGCAAAATCGTCAAACTGAATTTCAGCAAGCCCTTCGATTTCAGGCTTTGCTGCTTCTTCTGCCTTTGCAGCAGTTTCCTGCTTGGCAGCTATATCTGCAAGCATTTTTTCAGCATCAATTCTTGCAAAAAGAGCCTCAGCCTTATTGACAATTGTGCCCGGCTTTGTGCCGTTAAACTGTGAAAGGGAGTCGTATGTTTTGGTATAACAATTCATCTGAGCAAAGATTTTTTCACTTGTTTCAGGCATAAAAGGTGAAAGCAGAACAGCAATAAATCGGATTGATTCCAGAAGATTGTATAAAACAGTGCCAAGTCTTGGCAACTTGCTTTCGTCCTTTGCAAGTGCCCAGGGTGTGGTTTCATCAATATATTTGTTAGAACGCTTTGCAAGGTTTAATATAGCCTCAATTGCATCAGCAACTCTATAGGTTTCAAAGCACTTTTCAACCCTGGCAACTGTATCAAATGCAAATTGCTTGAGCTCTTCATCAACAGGCTCACTGTCAGCAGGATTGCAGATAACACCATCAAAGTATTTGTTTTGCATTGCAATTGTGCGATTTACAAGATTTCCGAAGGTGTTTGCAAGGTCCGAATTAAAGCGTTCAATAATGGTTTCATAGGTGATAGAACCGTCAGAAGCATAAGGCATTTCACTTAAAAGATAATATCTTACCGCGTCAACACCAAGAAGGTTCACAAGGTCATCGGCATAGATAACATTGCCTCTTGATTTACTCATTTTGTCCTCACCGAACAAAAGCCAAGGATGACCGAATACCTGTTTTGGAAGTGGCTCACCAAGTGCCATAAGCATAATAGGCCAGTAAATGGTATGGAAACGAACAATGTCCTTACCGATAATATGAACATCAGCAGGCCAATATTTTTTATACTGCTCACTTGAGCCGTCAGGGTCATAACCCATAGCTGTGATATAGTTTGAGAGTGCATCAATCCAAACATAGATTACGTGCTTGTCATCAAAGGTAACAGGA
>JAIDEF010000305.1 GCA_029054965.1 Eubacterium sp. | reverse complement strand
CCTTATGGTGCTTTGTTTTTTTGCATATTTAATTCCTGTCAGGTGTTTTATAAAGATGAATTCTTCCTGCATCGTTAAAGGCTTTAAGAGTCATAACAGCAAGAGGGACTATAAACATTCCCATAAATCCGAACAGCTTTAGTCCGAAATACAGACCTGCAAGCGTTACTATCGGATGTACACCAAGCGATGTGCCGACAATTTTTGGTTCAATATACTGTCTTATAACAGTGATTACAACATAAATTACAATTAGTCCGATTGCTTTGGGATAACTTCCGAGAATTAGGCTTACTACTGCCCATGGGATTAATATTCCTCCTGAGCCTGCAACAGGCAGAATATCAAATACAGCAATAGCAATCGCTATCATAAATACATAGCCGTTGTTCATTACACCTATGAGGTTAAGGATTGACAGACCCAAGAACAGCTCACAGAAGGTTATGAACATTATAATTCCATATGCTCTGAGCATTTTTAAAATTGTTTTTGAAAAAATCTGTTTAGTTTCGCTGAGAATATTTTTTTTGCTGTCGGGAAGCTGGCGCTTGATAAAGCCTACAATATAATTATAATCCTTTGTAAAGAATATCCATGCTATTATTCCGATTACAATACTGAGTATTGCAGAAGGAATATTTTTAACTACACTGTATACGCCTGTAATTCCGCTGGTTAAACCATTGGTTATTGATTTGATATCAATGTTGAGTTTTGATAAGTCAAAGTCATTTATAAGATTAGTAAAGAAAACATTGATTTTATCTGAAACAGATGTATAGATTCCGTCAGGCAGGAATTTTAACAGAGAAATTATTTCATTTTGCAGTGTTGCAAGAAAGTTCGGCAAATCATTGAGTTCTTCACCAAGGAAAGAAATAAATTCAATAATTTCTTTTCCTATCAGTGAAAGAATTAATACTACAGGACCGATTATTACTGCAAGAACGACTATTATAAGAAACATTGACCAGAAGGTATGCATTTTATTGTTGGTCTTTTTATCAAGCTTTCTTAATGGTCTTTGCAGGCAGACTGCAAAAAAGAAAGACAAAAGAAATGGTGCGGTTACACCGAAAAGATATTTCACAAAAAAGAAAATCAAACCAAGTATCATTGCAACAAATGCAACATTGATTATCGTATCACGTCTTTTTTTTACTTTTTCAGTCATTTTTTTACTTCCTTTTAGAAACTATAGATTAATCATTATTTTATACTTATTTTAATTCAACATTGCTAATTAATCAAGTAATTTACTAATATTTAAGAATTTTTTTAAAATAATACTTGAAAGTTGGATTCTTTTTTGATAATATAGTTGAAGTGTATTTCACAGTGAAACAGGTGTCTGTCACCGGAGGACATTATTTGTATGGAAAAGGTAAAATATTATCTTGTAAATGCGAGCATTTTGCCTGAGGTTTATTCTAAGGTGATAGATGCAAAGAACTATCTTGCCGCAGGTGATGCAAAGTCAGCATCGCAGGCAGCAAAAATGGCAGGTATTTCAAGAAGTGCATATTATAAGTACAAGGACGCAATTTTTGAATATAATGGTGAAGACAGTGATGAAACTGTTACAATCAGTGCAAAGCTGAAGGACAATGCAGGTGTGCTGTCGGCTCTGATGAATGAGCTTTATACCGCAGGGGCTAATGTTCTGTCCGTCAATCAAAGTGTTCCCGTTAACTCTGTGGCGGATGTTTCTGTCACTGTTCGAGTTACTGAAATTGTTGTGTCACTTGCACAATTGATAGAGAATATTAAGAGTTTAAACGGAGTTAACAGTGTTAAGCTAATATAGGAGGTTATTAAATGAAAGTTGCAGTTATGGGCTATGGCACAGTAGGCTCAGGTGTTGTTGAGGTTATTGAGGCTCACAGCAATACTATTCCTAAAAAAATCGGCGGAGAAAGTCTTGAGGTTTCACACATTCTTGATTTGCGTGATTTCCCTGGTGATCCTCACGAAACATTATTTACAAAAGATTTTAATGATATTTTGAATGATCCTGAGGTTAAAATCGTTGCAGAAACTATGGGCGGTGTAAACCCTGCCTTTGATTTCACAATGAAGCTGCTTAAGGCAGGCAAAAGTGTTGTGACCTCAAACAAGGAGCTTGTTGCTCAGAAGGGTCTTGAGCTTTTGCAGGCTGCTGAGGAAAGCGGAGCTAACTATCTGTTTGAGGCGTCTGTCGGCGGTGGTATTCCGATTATCAGACCGCTTACACAGTGTCTTGCTGCAAACAATATTGAGGGTGTTGCAGGTATTCTTAACGGAACTACCAATTTTATTTTAACAATGATGATTGAAAAGGATATGTCCTTTGACGAAGCTCTTAAAATCGCACAGGAAAAGGGTTATGCTGAAAAAGACCCGACTGCTGATGTTGAGGGTCACGATGCCTGCCGTAAGGTTTGTATTCTTGCTTCACTTGCATTCGGCAAGCATGTTTATCCTTCACAGGTTGAAACAGAGGGTATCACCAATATTACTTTGGAGGATGTTTCTTATATTAATTCAGCAAACGGTGTTATAAAGCTTTTAGGTCAGATTAAATATATTGATGATAACAGAATTGCTGCTTTTGTCAGCCCCGCAGTTGTTTACAACGGCTCACAGCTTGCATCTGTCAAGGATGTGTTTAATGCTATTCTTGTTCGTGGTGACGCTGTTGGCGATGTTTGCTTCTATGGACCCGGTGCAGGTAAGCTGCCTACCGCTTCAGCAGTTGTTGCTGATATTATTGACTGTGCAAAGCATACTGAAAGGAAAAAGATTTTCGGCTGGGGTGCAGGCGATGAGGATTATGTTGTTGATTACAAGTCAACAATCAAAATGCCTTTCTATGTTCGTGCTAAGGCGGGCTGTAATGATATTACAGGCAGATTTGCGGATGTTAAATTCCTTTCAAGACAGGGTCAGCCTTCGGATGAGGTTGCATTTATTACGGATATTATGACAGAAAATGATCTTGCGGATAAATTAAAGGACATTCATGTCATTAATACAATAAAGGTTACAAACTATTAATTTTTAAAGGAGGACATATGCTATGGGACTTATTGTTCAGAAGTTCGGCGGCTCATCTGTGGCAAATGCCGAGCGTGTTATGAATGTTGCACGTATCGTTACTGATACCTATAAGCAGGGGAATGACGTTGTGGTTGTTGTTTCTGCACAGGGCGATACAACAGATGATTTAATCGAAAAGGCTAATGAAATCAATCCGACTGCTCATAAGAGAGAGATGGACCAGCTCCTTGCAGCAGGCGAGCAGATTTCAATTTCACTTCTTGCTATGGCGATTGAGAAAATCGGCTGTCCTGTTATCAGCCTTTTAGGCTGGCAGGCAGGCTTTAACACAAATTCAATCCATACGGCTGCAAGAATTAAGAATATAAAGCCTAACAGACTGCAGGCAGAGATTGCCAAGCACAATATTGTTGTTGTTGCAGGTTTCCAGGGTATTAACCGTTATGACGATTTAACTACACTTGGAAGAGGCGGCAGTGATACATCTGCAGTAGCAATTGCTGCTGCATTGAAGGCTGATAAATGCCAGATTTTCACAGACGTTGAGGGTGTTTATACAGCAGACCCGAGAAAGGTTGATAATGCTAAAAAGCTTAAGGATATCACATATGATGAAATGCTTGAGCTTGCAACACTCGGTGCACAGGTTTTAAATAACCGTTCAGTTGAAATGGCTAAAAAATACGGTGTTGAGCTTGAAGTGCTTTCTTCATTAAATCCAATACCGGGTACTATTGTAAAGGAGACAGCAAAAATGGAAAAAATGTTAATTCGCGGTGTAACCAAGGATAAGGATGTTGCACTTGTTTCAATATTAAAGGTTCAGGATACTCCAGGGATTGCTTTCAAAATCTTTTCAAAGCTTTCTGCAAAGAATATCAATGTTGATATTATTCTGCAGTCCTTCGGTCGTGACGGCACAAAGGACATTGTGTTCTCAGTAAGCAAGGACAATGGACCTATTGCCAAGGAGCTTCTTGAGGATATGCTTGATGACTGCACAATTGTATGCAATACAGATGTTGCAAAGGTTTCAATTGTTGGTGCAGGTATGGAGTCTCATCCGGGCACAGCTTCAAAAATGTTTGAGGCACTTTATGAAACCAATATCAACATACAGATGATTTCAACATCTGAAATCAAGATTTCAGTAATCATTGATGCTGAGGATGCTGACAGAGCTGTATCTGCTGTTCATAAGGCATTTATTCCAAATGACTGATTGAATTTACTTGTTTAACGGGCTGATGTTTTTCAGTCCGTTTTTTATTGTTGAAATTGTTTGTCAGCTCATTTATAATTGTAATATCAAATGAATTAATCGAGGTGGTGGAGTATGCCTTATTTATTTGCACATTTTAAGGAAAAACTCACTGTTGACGGTGAACAGGTTTATTTTGCTTTGAGCAATGATGGCTATGTGTGGGAGCAGCTTAATGATGGTAATCCGGTTATTACCTGCACAAAGGGTGAGGGAGGCTGCCGTGATATTGAAATTGTCCGATTGAAAGAGGGTGGCTTTGTTGTTCTTGCAACAGACCTTTGTATTGTTAACAGAATGGACGAGAATTATAATATCGACTGGAAGGACGTTAATCATAACGGCAGCAAATATATTTCAATGTGGAAAAGTGATGATTTAATTCATTTCAGTGAGCAGGAGCTTATACATTTTGGATGTGACGATTTTGGCTGTCTGTGGGCGCCTGAGGTTTTCTGTGATGAAATAAATGACGAGTATATGATTCATTGGGGTTCAACTCATAGTGAAAGTGATTTTGAGCATATGAAGATTTATTGCTGTACCACAAAGGATTTTAAGGCTTTCAGCAAACCAAAGGTGTTTTTTGAAAGGGATAATGAAATTCTTGATTCACATATTGTTAAGATTGATGATACATATCATCTGTTCTATAAAAATGCAGATAATCCATCGATGAATATGCATGCTGTATCTAAGGAGCTTTATGGTGAGTATATTCACGATAAGGATTTTGAGGAGTATATGTCTACGCTTTACAGACCGGGTTCACATGAAGCACCCACTACTTATAAGCTGCCTGATGGTAAGTGGTGCTTGATGCTGGATTTTTTTGGCTGTGAAAAGGATAAAATGGGCTATGTCCCTTTTATTAGCGATGAAGTTGGTGATGCTCACTTTGTTAAAGATAATGAGAATTTTTCATTTCCTTACGGTTTTAAGCACGGAGGTGTTATTGAAATAAGTGAGGATGAA
>JAIDEF010000304.1 GCA_029054965.1 Eubacterium sp. | reverse complement strand
ATACACTTCTAGCTTCATTATCATACTCAACAAGCTGCAGAGTTCTCATCTGCCAGATAGCCTCTGCCTTCAGTAATAAAATAGATCTGCCCTTTTTCAAATAATAAAGGCTTGTTAAATATGTATCACCTATGGCTTGCGTAAGCTGCTTGTTTTCCTCATCGGTGAGTGTCGGCACACTGAACGCCTCGTCCTCAATATCTCCGTCAAAAATATTCAACTTGCCTGATAAAAGATTATATTCATAATTTTTCTGTTCATCATATAATAAAATGAATATTCGTCTGCCGTCCTTTGCACCTCTGTAACCACTAAAACGGCTTGTGATTTCACCTATATCCTCAAAATGAACACGCTGGGTTATCTTTTCCTCTTTATAGTTGTAGGTCAGTATTCCAAAAGAGCCGTGCATTATAATTTTTTCATCATCACCATAAAGGATTTCAGGCATCGCGGCACCGATATTCAAATCCTGAATATCAGACAAATCAATATTGCTCTCCTTCTCTATCGAGCAAGAGATGAATAACAGCGAAAAACTAATTACAATTGTGCACAGTAACGCTATTCTCTTAAAACGCATACCTATCCCATCCTACTCTCATATAAACATTAATCACAAAGTTTGTCAAGTAAAAAAGACAGGTTACACCTGTTTTTTTATGTTTATTTCTTTTCAAGACGGGCAAAGTTTGCCATCATTTTTTTAGTTCCTGCTTTATCAAATGCAATTTCCATAAGAATATCACCGCCCATCGGCTGAAGGGAAAGGATTGTTCCCGTACCAAATGACTTATGTAAAACAGTATCACCAACCTTATAATCGGCACTTGGCTTTGCTGCCGCATTGCCTGCCTGTCCGAATTTTCGGGCACCAATGTTTGATGATGCAGTATGCGTAATTTTGCTGCTTGCAGTCGGCACTTTATATGTTCTGGTTGAAACATCCTCTGTCACGCTCATAGGGATTTCACGCAGGAAGCGTGATGCCATATTGCGGTTTGTTGTACCATAGAGCATACGCTGCTGAGCATTAACAAGATAAAGCTTTTCCTTAGCACGTGTTATACCGACATAAGCAAGGCGTCGTTCCTCCTCAAGCTCCTCTTCGCTGAACATACACTGAGCACCCGGAAAAATGCCTTCCTCCATACCGGGGATAAATACCACAGGAAACTCAAGACCCTTTGCTGAATGAAGAGTCATAAGCACAACAGAATCCTCATCCTCATTGTATGAATCAATATCACTTATGAGTGCTACATCCTCTAAGAATGCTGACAAATCAGGCTCCTCGCTTTCCTCCTGATACTTGATGAACATTGAAGAAAGCTCCTTGATATTGTTAGCCCTGTCCTCAAAGGTTTCGGGATCCTCGTTAAGATAATCCATATACTTTGTGGTTTCGAGCACCTCCTGCAAAAGATCAGGCAGCGGCATTTTATCCTCAAGACATTTCTGAAAATGAGCAATCATATCAGTAAAGCCCATAAGCTTTGACGCACTGCGAGAGGTTTTCTGGAACTCGTCTGCACGCTGACAAACCTCAAAGGCTGAAAGTCCAAGTCCTGACGCAATCTCCATAACATTTCCGAACATTGTGTCACCAATCTGACGCTTTGGCACATTGATAATACGCTGCAGTCTTACATTGTCAGCAGGATTATTAATAACAGCCATATAGGAAATAATGTCCTTGATTTCCTTTCTGTCAAAGAAACGATGACCGCCTATAATTCTGTGAGAAATACCGCTTTTAGTCAGCATAATTTCAAGATTTCTTGACTGAGCGTTCATTCTGTAAAGAATAGCGTGGTCACTGAGCTTTCTGCCGTTTTTAACATTTTTAAGTATTTCATCAATAATAAATGCCGACTCATCACTCTCATTCATCGCAGTATTGAAAACAATCTTAGCACCTTCACCAGAACGGGTAAACAATGTTTTTCCCTTACGGTTTTTATTGTTCGCAATAACTGCATTCGCTGCATCAAGAATATTTTGAGTTGAACGGTAATTTTCCTCAAGCCTGATAACAACAGCACCCTTATAATGCTGTTCAAAGGACAGAATATTCTCAATTGTAGCACCTCGGAAACGATAAATACTCTGATCATCGTCACCAACAACACAAATGTTTTTATACTTATCAGCAAGCAATGAAGTAAGAACATACTGAGCGTGGTTTGTATCCTGATACTCATCAACCATAACATACTTAAACTGATTCTGATAAAGCTCTCTGACCTCTTCATTTTCCCTTAACAGCTTGACTGTATAATAAATGATATCGTCGAAATCCATCGCATCGCTTTTTTTCAGCTCACTCTGATAAAGCTCATAGCACTGTGCAATTTTTGCCTTACGAAAATCGTTGATAGTTGATGCTTTATATTCATCAGGGTCAATAAGGCTGTCCTTCGCCCTGCTGATTTCGCCGAGTATTGATTTGTGATTAAGGAACTTGTCCTCAATGCCAAGCTGCTTCTGACACTGCTTCATAACCCTTTTCTGGTCGTCAGTATCATATATAGTAAAATGATTTGTAAATCCTAAATATTCGCCGTATCGACGCAGAATTCTTGCACAGCAGCTATGAAATGTATAAGCCCATATGCTGTTCGCCTCATCACCGATTGCTTTAACAAGTCTTTCTCTGAGCTCACCTGCTGCCTTATTGGTAAAGGTAATTGCAAGCACCTGCCAAGGCAGGGCAAGACCGCTTTCAATAATATGCTGAACTCTGTTAACAAGCACTGTTGTTTTTCCTGAGCCTGCACCTGCTAAAATAAGCAGAGGTCCTTCAGTTGTATTGACAGCCTTTTGCTGCATTTCATTAAGTGGCATAATTTCATCTCCTTAAAAGCAAGAGAGAGTCGAACAAAACAAAGGTTGACTCTCTTTTGTTAAATAAGGGTGACCGATAAAAGCCACCCTTATAAAATATTGTTTTATTATCTTAAAAGTGTTAACAGGATACC
>JAIDEF010000303.1 GCA_029054965.1 Eubacterium sp. | reverse complement strand
AATTAAATAAATTTTGTTTGATATGACAGTTCTTCAGTTCTTTTTAAAATCAGAAACAAAAACTTTGATTTTGATTTATTCGATTATGCAAGTAATATAAAATATGGTTGTCTGTACGATTATAAACATAATGAATTATCTGTGTCTGCACAAACATATATATCTAACTTTTATCTGGATGGAGATGACAGAAATATATTAATGAATTACTCTGATTTTACAGATATTAACGCTAAGTCGGATATTACACTGAGAGCATATATGGAGATTGACGGAGTGAAATTCTATTCGCCTGTAATATCAAGAAATCTTAATGAGCCTCCGAGCTGTTCAAAGCATATTGCTGTATATGTCATCGATGTACAGGATAACTGCTTTGTTTATGGATGTAAAAACTGCAGTGCCGTATTTACTGTGGAGGCAGAAGATGTTATGGTAATTTGGGATGATAAATATATCAATACTTTTCTTGATGATAATGTGCCTGAATTCGTATATTATCTTGATGTTGTTAATGACGGTGTAATAAACGCAAAGGATTATGCATTGATTTTGAATACGTCTAATATACAGTAATACTGAATGAGAGCAGTGTGAAAAATATACTGCTCTCATTTTTCATTTGCAATTTTCTTTAATATAAAGTATAATTAATATATTGTTATAAAGGAGGGGAAGTATGGCAGATTTTCAAAAACAGACTGTTCAGTGGTTTCCGGGACATATGGCAAAAACCAGGCGAATAATTAAGGAAAGTCTTACTATTGTTGACGGTGTTGTTGAGCTTGTTGATGCTCGTATTCCATACAGCTCTTCAAATCCGGAGTTAAATGATATTATTAAAAATAAACCAAGGATTGTGCTTTTGAATAAGTGTGATATTGCTGACAGCAATGCCACCAAACTATGGATTGATGATTATAAATCAAAGGGTATGTTTGCACTGCCGGTTGACTGCAGAACAGGTAAGGGACTAAATCGTTTTATACCTACTGTTAAGCAGGCACTTGCCAAAACAATAGAAAAGAACGAGGCAAAGGGAATGGCAGGCAAGGCTTTAAGACTTATGGTTGTAGGTATTCCGAATACAGGTAAGTCCTCGTTTATAAATCGTATGGCAGGCGGCAGCAAAGCGAAGGTTGCCGATAAAGCAGGTGTTACACGTCAGCAGCAGTGGTTCGCTGTTGGTAACGGAATTGAACTGCTTGATACTCCCGGTGTTTTGTGGCCAAAATTTGATGACCCACAGGTTGGTGATAACCTTGCCTTCACAGGGGCAGTTAAGGATGAAATAACAGATCTTGAAACCTTGTCCTGTCGATTGCTTGAGGTGCTTGCAAAAACACGACCCACTGCTATAACAGAACGCTATAAGCTTGATAGTGTTGATGGTTTGCAGGGGTGGGAAATATTGGAGCTTATTGGTAAAAAGCGAGGATTTCTTATTAAGGGCGGAGAAATTAATTATGAACGCACTGCAGTTATGCTGTGCGATGAATTCAGGGGAGGAAAGCTGGGTAAAATTACCCTTGAGCTGCCTTAATTATGGATTGGTTGGAGTATGAAAATATAGCACATAACGATGGTTTTGAAATAGTTTGCGGTGTTGACGAGGCAGGCAGGGGACCTCTTGCAGGGCCTGTTTATGCTGCTGCTGTAATTTTGCCGAAGGGACATATTATTGAAGGTGTCAATGACTCAAAAAAACTCAGCGAAAAAAAGCGTGATGAGCTGTTTGATAAAGTTATCAGCGAATGTGTTGCTTATAGTGTAGGTATAGCAACCGAGCATGAAATTGATGAAATCAATATTCTTCAGGCAACATTTCTTGCAATGCGAAGAGCTGTTGAGGGCTTAAATGTTAAGCCTGATATTGCACTTATTGACGGAAATAAGACACCCGGTCTCGACATTGAGCAACGAGCAATTGTTAAGGGCGACAGCAAAAGTGCCAATATTGCCGCAGCGTCGATCATTGCGAAAGTGTCAAGGGACAGATATATGCTTGAAATGGCGGCGGAATATCCTGAATATCAGTTTGAAAAGCATAAAGGCTATGGCACAAAGCTGCATTATGAAATGCTTGAAAAATACGGAGTGTCACCAATCCACAGAAAAACTTTTTTAAGAAAGTTTTTTGACAGGCTATAATACAATAT
>JAIDEF010000302.1 GCA_029054965.1 Eubacterium sp. | reverse complement strand
ATTAAGTGGGGCAGGTGTTCCCGTTTATGCAGAAACAGGCAGGAATGGCGGTATTCATTTAATGAATAATTTTGTTTTGGATAAAACCGTATTGTCTGATGAAGAAAAGCAGGAAATTTTAACAGCGTTACAGAGTATAAACATTTCACGGAATACACAAAGCAGTAAAACATTACAGAAACTTTCTGCAATCTTTAATACAAATACAGACAATTGGCTTGAAGTGGATTTTTCAAGATGGGGCAGTACAGAGATTGACAGCGAAAAATTTGAGCTGCTTAAATCTGCAGTAATTCACTGCAGATATGTAAAAATTCATTATGCAGGTTCATATGGTGATATAAGTGAAAGAACGGTCCAGCCGTTAAAGCTCGTTTATAAAGCAAAAGCATGGTATCTGGAAGCGTTTTGTACCAATAAGAAGGATTGGCGGATATTTAAATTAAACCGTATTTTGGATTTTGAAATTTTGAAAGAAACTTTTCAGCATCGCAATTTCCCGGTATCAGCAGAAGTTACAGATGATTATAATCAGATTACACTTCGTTTTCCTAAAGAAATGGCATATCGCGTTTATGATGAATTTGATAAAACGCAGGTAGTTCATCAGGCCGATGATGACTTAATTGTTACTGCAAAAATGCCTGAGGATTCGTGGCTTGTAGGTTTTCTGCTGTCATTCGGAACACAGGTTGATATAATATCTCCTGCGTATTTGAAAGATATTGTAGCAGAGCAGGCAAAATTAATATATGAAAAAAATAAAGCCTGACACAAGGTGGCAGTATTACTGTGATATAACTATAGTCAGAAATTGTTGTAAATGAAAGGAAAATGATTATGGGCAGACCAACAACTAAAACAGATTTGTTAACCGCAGCCGAAGCAAATTATGAGAAGCTGAATACACTTATTTCTGACTTAACTGAACAGGAGCTTTCAGCTCCTTTTGATTTTTCCAATGATGTGAAAAAGAAAGAGGCTCACTGGAAAAGGGATAAAAATCTTCGTGACGTTTTAATTCATCTCTATGAATGGCAGCAGCTTTTGCTGAATTGGGTTCATTCAAATCAGAATGGTGATTGCAAACCGTTTATTCCTGCACCTTATAACTGGAAAAGCTACGGTGATATGAATGTGGAGTTTTGGAATAAGCATCAAAACACTACCTTGGAGACAGCAAAAAGTATGCTCCAAAAATCTCATTCTGAAATTATTAAGTTAGCTGAAGCCTTTTCAAATGAAGAGCTGTTTTCCAAAGGTGTTTATAAATGGGTAGGCGGCAGCACTTTAGGCTCGTATTTTGTCAGTGTTACAGCAAGCCACTATGATTGGGCTGTCAGGAAATTAAAGGCGCACAGAAAGAATTGTGCCTGAAAGAAGCTTATGTTTTTTACAGGAAATTATATTCTGTTGCAATAGTTCAGATTTAATGTTATAATGTTGTAAAGTTATATTATTTATGGAGGAATTATTATGAAGAGAACTTTGAGTGCAGTGCTTTCTGTAATAATGGCACTGTCAATTATTCTGTCAGGCTTCAATGTTCTTGCACTTGATTTGTCA
>JAIDEF010000301.1 GCA_029054965.1 Eubacterium sp. | reverse complement strand
ATTCAGACACGTTTCCCTCCCGAGCCAAACGGCTATCTTCATATCGGTCATGCTAAGGCTATCTGCATTAACTTTGGTGTGAAGGATAAATATAAGGGAGTATGCAATCTCCGTCTTGACGATACTAACCCTACCAAAGAAGACACAGAGTATGTTGAGGCAATTGAAGAGGACATCAAGTGGCTCGGTTTTGAATATGACAATGTTTATTATGCCAGTGACTACTTTGATTTTATTTATGAATGTGCTGTTAAGCTTATCAAAAAAGGCAAGGCATTTGTTTGTGAATTAAGCCCTGAGGAAATGAGGGCGTACAGAGGCACACTCACCGAGGCAGGCAAAAATTCCCCTTACAGGGACAGACCGATTGAGGAAAATCTTGATTTGTTTGAACGTATGACAAAGGGCGAATTCCCGGAGGGCAAAATGGTGCTCAGAGCAAAGATTGATATGGCATCACCTAACCTCAATATGCGTGATCCGATTATTTATCGCATTATGTATGCACATCACCACCGAACAGGTGACAAGTGGTGCGTTTATCCGATGTATGACTTTGCACATCCTCTTAGTGATGCCTATGAAAGAGTAACACATTCACTCTGCTCACTTGAATTTGAAAATCACAGACCGCTCTATGACTGGTTTGTAAATGAGCTTATCGACTGGGAAAAACCAAGACAGATTGAGTTTGCAAGAATGAATCTGAACTATACGCTTACATCTAAAAGAAAGTGCTTAAAGCTTGTTCAGGACGGCATTGTTGACGGCTGGGATGACCCTCGTATGGCAACAATCAGCGGTATGAGAAGACGCGGCTATCCTGCTGAGGCAATCCGTGATTTTTGTGAAAGAATCGGTGTTTCAAAGGCTTACAGCGTTATCGACTTTGCACTGCTTGAGGCTTGCGTTCGTGATAACCTCGGTGCGAATTCGCCAAGAGCAATGGCTGTTATTGATCCGCTTAAGCTTGTTATTGACAATTATCCTGAGGATAAAACAGAGGATATTGCGTGTGAATATCACCCTGATCATCCTGAATACGGCTCAAGGGTAATGCCTTTCTCAAAAGAGCTGTGGATTGAGAAAAATGACTTTATGATTGAGCCTATCAAGAAGTACAGACGTCTTTTTGTGGGCAATGAGGTAAGACTTTATAAGGCTTATTTTGTTACCTGCACAGGCTATGACCTTGATGAAAACGGTGAGGTATGCTGTGTTCATTGTACCTATGACCCTGAAACCCTCGGCGGTGACGCTCCTGACGGCAGAAAGGTTAAGGGTACAATTCATTGGGTATCGGCAAAGGAAAATGTTCCCGTTAAAATCAATCTTTATGAAAGACTATTTGATGTTCCGAATCCAAGTGATGAGGAGGGTGTAAGCTCCTTTGAGGATAACCTCAATCCCGATTCACTTGTTGTGAAAGAAGGCTATGTGGAAAAAGCGCTCGGTGATTGTGAGGTTGGTGCAAAGTACCAGTTTATGAGAAATGGTTATTTCTGCAAGGACAAAACCTCAACAGATGAGCATCCTGTGTTTAACAGAACAGTTGCCCTGCGTGACAGCTTTAATAAAAAGAAATAATTAGTATAAAAAATGGCATTGATACAATTAAGTATCAATGCCATTTTTTATTTTTACATATTTTCAGCTATAGCGGTATTTATCTGTTCACGAACACCTTCGAGCCAGCGTGCATCGTGTGGATATTCGGTAAAGGTGATTGGCCTATCAATTCCTTTTTCAATGATTTCAAGAGTTTTATCATAACCGATTTTGCTTTCAAGCAGTTTTAATGCCAGTAAATCCTGAATCGCGTCATAAAAAACGTGAAGCCTGAGTGAGTCAAGTGGCATACCGTTTTTGCCGGGGTACACTACATAGCTGTCACCTGACGGGAATTTTCCGCCTGCATCTGCCGTTTCAAAGGGATCAATCACGGATTTTGAATATTGACTGTAATAAAAATTATAACCCCAGTGCAAAAAGCCCTTAACATTATATTTATATAGCTGCATTCCTAAAATTCTGTTTCTCTCAGACGGCATTGCAAAAAATCGGTTTGATACATATTTGCTTCCCTGTGCACCGCAGTAATATGTCCACAGCTCGGGCACATTACCGATAAACGGCTCAATGTGGTCTGTTGCAGGAATAGGCATTTTAATAAGTCCGTTTTTGTAAAGGTCATAGGATGAAAGTGCATCAATGATTTTGAAATTCCTGAAATTCCGATTAACAATTTTTGATGCCCTGCCATAGGTGAATTTCATTGAGCCTGCAGGCTCGTCAGAAATATGTAACAGGCATTTACTGCGTATGCCCTTTCTGTCAATATATTCTGTTAATGCAACGGCAAACTGTCTGATGAATGATTTATACCTTGGTCCGCTTGCCATTGTTCTCCAGCCAAAAATACGCTTTTGCTTTCCGTTTTTCTCTGCTATGATTTTTGGAGCGTGGCGTGCCCCCCACTGGGTGAAAAGATGGCTCATTTCATAGTATTCAATATTGCAGCGTTCACACATTTCAATCCATTTGTCAAGCTTTTTAAAGGAGAACGAATATTTATTCAAGCCTTCAACTTTAACATCAACAAGCTGAACGGTGGGTCTTTCACCGCCTACCTTAGTGTCAAGGGGAGGTGTGAAAAGGGGAGTCAGCACGCAGTTCATTCCGTATTCCACAGCACGGTGCAGGTAGTTTTCGGTAACTCTCCAGTATTCGTCGCTAAAGGCTTCAAAGCCGTATATACTCATAAGACAGTCCGTGTGAAACCAGTTTGTATATATCAGCTCCTGCTTTGGCAGAAATGCATCAATAATGTTCATGCTGATACTGCATTTTTCATCACCATACTCTACGTATATATCATGATTGCCTGCAGGAAGAGCATCATCTGCAATCTGTACCCATACAGAGTTACAGCCGTCATAATCAGCAGTGAATTCTGAAGAATCAATCGGCTCAAGTAAATCAGGATAGTATTCTTTATGCTCAAGGTAGTAGTCATCTGCATTTTTTGCTCTGTCAAAACCGCCTTTAATCATTTTAACCTTGGAGAATTTCAGATAATCAAAAAGTGTTGATTTAACGGTGAAGGATATTTCCTCTCCCTTTTTTGCATCAAAAACAATCTGAAACGCTTTCTTTTCATTTTTAAGCATTGATAAGCTTGAAAGCTCATAAATATTCTTGCTGTCGGGGAAAACCTTTTCCAAAGATGAAGTAATAAACATTTTTTTCATATCAGCTATTCTCCTTGAATTTTTATTGGTTTACCTTGATTTTATCAAAAGGACCATATTTTGTAAAGTATATTGAGTTCTTAATAATAAAATAAATTATTAACACTTGCCAAGCGTGCCACTAAGTGGTAAAATACAAACAACTGTTTAAATAATTGAAGGTGATGAATTTGAGTAAGAGAAACGATATAAAAAATATTGCAATTATTGCCCACGTTGACCACGGCAAAACAACACTTGTTGATGAAATGCTGCATCAAAGCGGCATCTTCCGTGATAACGAAGAGGTTGCTGAAAGAGTAATGGACAGTAACGACCTTGAAAAGGAGCGTGGAATTACTATCCTTTCAAAAAATACATCTGTGCATTATAAGGACACTAAGATTAATATTGTTGATACTCCGGGTCACGCTGATTTCGGCGGTGAGGTTGAGCGTATTTTAACAATGGTTGACGGTGTTCTTCTGCTTGTTGATGCTTTTGAGGGCTGTATGCCGCAGACAAGATTTGTACTTAAAAAGGCTTTAGGACTTCACAAAACACCCCTTGTTGTAGTCAACAAAATTGACCGTGACGGTGCAAGACCAAGCGAGGTTATTGATGAGGTGCTTGATTTGTTTATCGAGCTTGGTGCTGATGATGAGCAGATTGAATTTCCTGTGGTTTACGCTTCTGCAAGAGAGGGCTATTCAAGCCTTGACCCTGATGTTCGTGAGGGTGATATGCGACCACTCCTTGATGCAATTTTAGAGCATATTCCGTCACCCGACGGCGATGCAGAGGGTCCTGCACAGATTTTGTTCAGCTCACTTGAATATGATGACTATGTTGGCAGAATCGGTGTCGGCAGAGTGGAGCGTGGTGAAATCAAGGTGAATACACCATATGTTCTCTGCAGGCAGGACGGCAGTCAGGTGAATGTTAAATTTACAAAAATTTATCAGTTTGAGGGCTTAAAGCGTGTTGACTGCCAGACTGCAAAGTTCGGCGATTTGGTATCAGTTGCAGGTATTGCCGACCTTAATATCGGTGAAACTGCCTGTGACCCTAACTGTGTTGAGGCTCTTCCTTTTGTAAAAATAGACGAGCCTACAATCTCAATGAACTTTATTGTTAACGATTCACCGTTTGCAGGCAGAGAGGGCAAGTATGTTACATCACGTAACCTGCGTGACCGTCTGTTCAAAGAGGTTGAAACCAATGTTTCAATGCGTGTTGAGGAAACTGACTCAATGGATACCTTTAAGGTGTCAGGCAGAGGAGAGCTTCATCTCTCAATCCTTATTGAAACTATGCGCCGTGAGAATTATGAGTTCCAGGTATCACGTCCTCAGGTTATTATGAAAAAGGACGAAAACGGCAGAATGCTTGAGCCTGTGGAGCTTGCTATCATTGAAGTGCCTGAGGATTATGTCGGTGCTGTTATGGAAAAGCTGTGCTCACGCAAGGGCGAAATTGAAAATATGGATACACGTTCAACAGGTATGACACACCTTGAAATCAAAATTCCGTCACGTGGTCTGATTGGCTATCGCAGTGAATTTTTAACCGATACTAATGGTAATGGTATTATGAATCAGCTTTTTGTTGGTTATGAGGAATATAAGGGCGAAATCGCCACAAGAAACCGCGGCTCAATCGTTGTTCACGAAACAGGCACAACAACAGGCTACGGCTTGTGGAATACCCAGGACAGAGGCAAGCTGTTCCTTGGTCCCGGTGTAGAGGTTTATGAGGGTATGATTTGCGGAGAGTGTGCTAAGGATGAGGATATTGTATGCAACGTCTGCAAAAAGAAGCACGTTACAAATACCCGTGCCAGCGGCAGTGATGAGGCGTTAAAGCTTGTTCCTCCAACAACTCTTTCATTGGAGCAAAGTATGGAATTTTTAGCTGATGACGAGCTTTTGGAGGTTACACCTAAGTCAATCAGGCTTAGAAAAACAATTCTCGACAAGGGCTTAAGACTTAAAGCAGAAAGCAGGAAAAAATAATGAGCAGAATCGGTGTACTCGGCGCAGGCACTTGGGGAACAGCTTTGGCAATTATGCTTGCACAAAATGCACACAGTGTCACACTATGGTCGGCACTTGATAATGAGCTTAATGCACTTGAAACAACGCATACTCACCCGAATCTTAAGGGTTCGGTTATTCCCGAAAGTATGGCTTTTACAAATGATATTTCAGAGGTATGCTCGGATAAGGATGTTTTGCTGTTTGCAGTTGCATCACCATATGTCAGAGAAACAGCAAAAAAAGCCTCTCCTTATATTAAAGAGGGGCAGATTATAGTTGATGCGGCAAAGGGACTGGAAGAGGATACCCTGTTTACTATGTCGCAGGTAATAAAAGACGGCGTTGGAAAAGAGGTTACAGTTGTTGCCTTGTCAGGTCCAACACACGCTGAGGAAGTTGCACTTGGCTTGCCTACAACAGTTGTAGCGGCCTGTCAAAATCTGAATGCGGCTGAACAGGTGCAGACTATTTTTATGAATACCTGTATGCGTGTATATACGAATGAGGATATTTTAGGTGTAGAGCTTTGCGGAGCATTGAAAAATATAATTGCTCTTGCCTGCGGAATATCAACAGGTCTTGGTTTTGGTGACAATGCAAAGGCGGCTATCATCACAAGAGGTATTGCTGAGATGTCACGTCTTGGAATGGCTATGAACTGCGATAAAATGACATTTGCAGGTCTTGCAGGTCTGGGTGATTTGATTGTTACTGCTACCAGCCGCCACAGCAGAAATAACAGAGCAGGCTTCCTTATTGGCAGCGGGTGTTCTGCCGATGATGCAATCAAAAAGGTTGGAATGGTTGTTGAGGGAATACACGCTATCCCTCCGGCACTTAAGTTGGCTGAAAAATATAAGGTTGATATGCCGATTATCACCGCGGTGCATAAAACCATAAGCGGTGAGCTTACTCCTGACGAAGCAGTAAGCCTTCTTATGAACAGAGAAAAGAAAAGTGAAAAATAAAAGTTTAATTTATTAATCGAAGGGATGTGGATTTATGAAAAATGGTTTATATATCCACATCCCTTTTTGTAGTTCAAAATGTCCTTACTGTGATTTTTTCAGTGTTAAATATGACGAGGTGCTTGCTGAAAAATATACTGACAGACTTATCTCTGAAATGAAAAAATACAGCGGCAGCTTTGATACAATCTATTTCGGCGGCGGTACGCCGTCGATCATAAATGCTGATTTAATAGGCAAAATAATTAGTGCCGCTAAGGAGCAGTTTGATATTTCTGCTGACTGTGAAATAACAGTTGAATGCAATCCGTCAAAAAGTCTTGAGTATGATTTTGAAAAATATTTGTCTTTCGGTGTTAATCGAATAAGTCTTGGTATGCAAAGTGCAAGGAATGAGGAACGCTTTGCTCTTGGCAGGTCGGCAGGACAGGCTGAGGTTGCAAGGGCTGTCAGTGATGCAAAAAAAGCAGGAATTACCAACATAAGTCTTGATGTTATGCTCGGCACTCCGAAGCAGACGCTTGACACACTTGATGAAACCTTTGAATTTATTGAAAAAATGAATGTTACGCATATCAGTGCCTATATGCTGAAGATTGAAGAGGGTACAAGGTTTTATGAAATGGGTGACCGTTTGTTATTGCCTCATGAGGACATTGTTGCTGAGATGTATTTAAAGACGATCGACTCGCTAAAGTTACTTGGCTTTAATCAATATGAAATAAGCAATTTTTCAAAACCGGGCTTTGAAAGCAGACACAACCTGAAATACTGGGAGCTTGTACCTTATCTTGGTTTGGGTGCTT
>JAIDEF010000300.1 GCA_029054965.1 Eubacterium sp. | reverse complement strand
GAGGAAAAGCTATGCGGATAAATACAGGCAAAAATATGCTGAAAAGATTGCTTATTTTGGCGGCTGTAATGATTTTTCTCCTGTCAACCAATGTTGCAAGAATTTTTTATCTGCAGATTGTAAGAGGTGAGGAGTTATCACTGAAAGCGGAAAGTCAGCAGATGCGTGACAGCGAGATATCAGCAATGCGCGGAACAATCTATGACAGTGAGGGCAATGTTCTGGCTCAGTCAGCAACCGTATGGAACATTTATATTGATCCGCTGGCAATTGTGCTTGAGCCTGCCGAGGATGCAACTAAAGAGGAAATTGCAAAAAAAGAGCAGGAAACAGAGAAACGAAGAACCTTGATTGTAGATAAGTTCACTGAGATTTTTGAATATGACGATAAGCAGAAAGAGGAGCTTATTGAGAAAACAAAGCAGGAAAGCCATTATGCTATTATCGAGAAAAAGGTCGAAAATAATATAAAAGAAGAAATTTCGGAATTCATTTCAGAGAATAAGCTCAACTGTATAGGAATGGAGCAGACAACTAAGAGATATTATCCCTATGGTTCAGTAGCTTCATCTGTTATCGGCTTTACAGGTGCTGACGATCAGGGTCTTTCGGGACTTGAGGCATTTTATGACGAAGACCTTACAGGAACAAACGGCAGAGTAATTACTGCCAAGGATGCTTATTCAAACAATATTGCCAGTGAGTATGAAACAACTGTTGAGGCAACAGACGGAATGTCATTGGTTACAACGCTTAACCAGACAATTCAGTACTATCTCGAAAAGGGATTGAGAGAAACTCTTGAGGAGTATCAGGCAAAGGGGGCATATGGTGTTGTTATGAACTGTAAAACAGGTGCAGTTTATGCAATGTCATCACTTCCTGATTTTGACTGTAATGATCCCTATACTCTGACTTATGACAAAAATATTAAAGCAATTGAAAAAATAACTGATAAAAAAGAAAAGGAAGAGGCAGAAAGCGCTGCTGTCCAGAATCAGTGGAGAAACTTTAATGTCAGCGACACATATGTGCCCGGTTCAGTATTCAAAACCTTTATTGCTTCCGCTGCACTTGAGGAAAATGTTGTTTCGCTTAATACAACCTTTAACTGTACAGGCGCAATTAAGGTTGAGAATTACATTATGAAGTGTCACTATCATCCCGGACACGGACACGAAACCTTCACACAGGGACTTGAAAATTCCTGTAACCCGTTCTTTATCACAGTCGGTCAGAAGCTTGGTGTACATAACTATTTTAAATATTTTGATGCCTATGGTTTTACACAGACTACAGGTATTGATCTTCCCGGTGAGGCTTCACCTCAGTATTATCAGGAAAATCAGTATGGTATAGTTGAGCTCTCCTCTGCTGCCTTTGGTCAGACAAACTCACTTACACCGATTCAGGTATGCACAGGACTTTGTGCAGTAGCTAACGGCGGTAAGCTGGTTACTCCTTATCTTGTATCTTCAATAGTTGACCCTGATGGAAAGACTGTTAAAAAAACAGAGCCCAATGTAGTAAGACAGGTTATCAGCGAGGAAACTTCAAAAACCGTACGTGAAATGATGAAAGCAGTTGTAGATAACGGTACAGGTAAAAATGGTTATGTTGCAGGCTACAGAGTAGGCGGTAAAACAGGTACTTCAACAAAGCTTGGTGAGTCAAAGGAAGGCGAAGGAGATAAGTATATTGTTTCCTTCGGTGCAATTGCTCCGAGTGATGACCCTGAGCTTGCAATGATTATAATTGTTGATGAGCCTAATCAGGACTTAGGCGGTGGTGCACTGTGTGCTCCGATTGCAGCACAGATAATTGAAGAATCAATGGGTGTGCTGGGAATAGAGCCTAAGTATGATGATGATGAGCTTAAGAATTTGTCAAGCTATACACCGAATGTAACAGGTAAATCACTTGATGAGGCTAAAAAGGAAATTGACGAATATTCACTTAATTACACCGTTATCGGTAAGGGTGATAAGGTAGTAAGACAATGTCCTACCAGTGCAGAAACAATACCAAACGGCGGAACTATCTATATTTATACTGACGAAAATAAGCGGCAGACTGTCAAAGTACCTGATTTCACCGGTCTGACAGTCAGTGAGGCTAAAAGTCTTGCTCAGAGCAGTAAGATTAACATTGAGATTACAGGCAATGATTTAACAAACGGTAATGTTATTGCAGCACGTCAGAGCGAGGAAAAGGATAAAGAGGTTGAGCAGGGAACTGTTATAACAGTATCCTTTAAAAATACCGAATCAGTTCTTGACTGATAATAATTTGCATAATTAGCAAAGGGGATTAAACAATGAAACTGTCACAAATTTTAAAAGGTGTTAAGGTATTAAACACATATGATGATATTGAAGTGACTGATGTTACACAGGATTCAAGACTTGTTAAAGAGGGCTTTCTGTTTGTTTGTGTTAAAGGTGCTGCCTTTGACGGTCATTCAGTTGCTGCTGAAATGCTTGAAAAGGGTGCAGCGGCGGTTGTTGTTGAGCGTGATTTAGGGCTCGCCAATCAGATACTTGTTGAAAATTCAAGAGCCTGCTTTTCACCGATTTGTGCTAATTTCTATGGTAACCCTGCCAAAAAGCTTAAGCTTATCGGATTAACAGGTACTAACGGAAAAACAACAACTACATTTTTAATTAAACAGATTTTAGAGAATGTGGGCAAAAAGGTAGGTCTTATCGGAACAGTTCAGAATATGATAGGAGAAGATGTTTATCCTGCCAAGTATACAACTCCTGATCCGTATGAGCTGCAGAAGCTTTTTGCAATGATGGTTGAAGCAGAGTGTGAATATTGTGTTATGGAGGTATCCTCTCAGGCACTGGCTCAGGGCAGAGTTAACGGTCTGCGTTTTGCAGTAGGTGCATTTACAAATCTTACACAGGATCATCTTGATTATCATAAAACCTGGGAAAATTATTTTAACTCAAAACGTATTCTGTTTGAAAACAGTGATATAGCAGTTACAAATGCAGATGACGAAAACGGATTAAAAATTGTTGATGGGCTTGATATTGATAAGCTTATTACCTATGCTGTTAATACTAATAATGCAAGTTACATTGCTAAAAATGTAAGCTTTAAAGCAAACGGTGTCGAATATGAGCTTGTTGGTGATACAATAGGCAGATGCTATTGTCCTATTCCGGGAAGGTTTTCAGTGTATAATTCACTTTGTGCTGCTGCTATTGCACTGGCGCTTGGTGTTGAATTTGAGCAGGTACTTCTTGCCATAAGAAAGTCAAACGGTGTTAAAGGCAGAATAGAGGTTGTGCCCTGCGACAGAGATTTCACAATAATAATTGACTATGCTCATTCACCTGACGGACTTGAAAATATAATCACATCACTTAAAGAAATTGCCAAGGGCAGAGTAGTTACAGTGTTCGGCTGCGGCGGCGACAGAGATAGAACAAAAAGACCTAAGATGGGTAAAATTGCCGCAGAGCTTTCAGATTTCTGTGTAGTAACCTCAGATAACCCAAGAAGTGAAAATCCAGGTGAAATAATTAAGGATATTCTTGAGGGTATGGTTGGTATAGATACACCTTATGAGGTGGTTGAGCAAAGACGTGATGCAATTGCATATGCTATTGAAAACGCACAGAAGGATGACATTATTCTTCTTGCAGGCAAGGGTCACGAAACCTATCAGATTCTGCCGACAGGTACAATACATTTTGACGAAAGAGAAGTAGTTGCCGAAATTCTCGGTACGATTGATTGATATGGAAAAAATTACTTTAAAGGAAATTGCATATGCTTTGGGTGCAGATGCCTTTGGTGAAGCAGATATAACAGACGTCTGCATTGACACAAGAAAAATAGCAAAAGGCTGTCTTTTTATCTGTATCCGAGGTGAGCGCTTTGATGCTCACAACTTTGCTGCTGAAGCAAAGGAAAAGGGTGCCGCAGCACTTATGGTTGACCATAAGCTTGATATTGATTTGCCACAGGTTGTTGTTGATGAAACAAGTGCGGCAATGCTTTCACTGAGTAATTATTACAGAAGAAAGTTTGTACTCCCTGTAGTGGGGCTTACAGGCTCGGTTGGCAAAACAACTACTAAGGAATTTATTGCTCTTGTTTTGGGTGCGAAGTATAAAACTCTTAAAACCCAAGGCAACCTTAATAATGAAATCGGTGTTCCGCAAATGCTTTTTCGTCTTGATTATCAGACAGAGGCGGCGGTTATTGAAATGGGTATGAACCATTTTGGTGAAATCGATAGGCTTTCTAAGGCTGTTGAGCCAACATTGGCACTGATAACAAATATCGGTGTTTCGCATATTGAAAACCTTGGCTCACGAGAGGGAATACTTAAAGCTAAGACAGAGATACTCAGTGGTATGAAGCATGGCTATCCTCTTATATTAAGCGGTGATGACGATATGCTTCAAACTGTTGATTTGGGTGATGCTTATCCTATAATCACATATGCAGTAAAGAATACCGAAAACGCTGATTTTATAGCAGAGAATATAATTGAAAAAGACGGTAAAACAACATTCACGGTTTTATTTGACAATGGTAATTCAAAGCAGAAAATCACTATTCCTACAATCGGAATACATAATGTGTATAATGCTCTTGCAGCTTTTACAGTCGGATATATGCTTCAGGTTGATTATCAGGCTGCTGCTGATGCATTCGCTGCTTATGTTCCTGAGGGAATGAGGCAGAAAAGCGTTGCCTTTAACGGAATAACCTGCATCGAGGATTGCTATAATGCAAGTCCTGACTCAATGAAGGCTGCACTTACTACTCTTGCTAATACTGAGGGTAAGAGGAAAATAGCTGTTCTTGCCGATATGCTTGAGCTTGGCGAATATTCAAAGCAGGCACATATGTCAGTCGGTGAAATGGTTGCCCAAAATAAGATTGATTATCTTTTTGCTTATGGAGAAATGGCTGAGTTTATCGTTGATACAGCAAAAGATATGGGTATGAAGAATGCTTACCATTTTGATAATAAGGCTGAGCTTTGTGAAAAACTGATACCGCTTATTGAAAAAGGTGACACAATTGTTTTTAAGGCGTCAAGGGGAATGAAACTCGAGGACGTTATAAATAAAGTATATGAGGTAAAAAAGAATGATTAGTACTATCATAAGTGTTGTAATTGCACTTGGAATTACTGCCGGTCTTGGATTTATTATTATTCCCTGGCTTAGAAAGCTGAAGTTTGGACAGACTATTTTAGAGATTGGACCGTCATGGCACAAATCAAAGCAGGGAACACCTAATATGGGCGGATTAATGTTTATTATCGGTATTATTGTTTCCTTTGCCGTTACTATGCTTATGGCTGTTTTTGCATTAAAAGTAAATGTAGAAACTGCTGATATTATGAATGCCCAGACACATAGAGATTTGGTGCTTCTTATAAGCGGTGTTGTTCTCGCACTTGGTTTTGGTGTTGTCGGATTTACCGATGATTTTATCAAAATAAAGATGAAAAGAAATGAAGGTCTGACCGCAAAGCAAAAAACACTCGGTCAGCTTATTATGACTTTTGGATTCATTTTAACACTCTGGCTTTCACATAATACAAGCTGGAATATTCCGTTTATAGGAACAGTTAATTTTGAAAAGAATATATTCACAACAATCATTTTCTGGGTTCTTTCATTTTTCATTGTCTATGGCTGTGTAAATTCAGTTAATCTTACTGATGGTATTGATGGTCTTTGTTCCTCTGTCACAGTTACAGTTGCTGTTTCCTTCATTATTATTGGGCAGTGGATGGAATTTACAGGACTTAAAATATTTGCAGGTGCACTCCTCGGTGGTGTGCTCGGCTTTCTTTGCTGGAACTGGAACCCTGCAAAAACCTTTATGGGTGACACCGGCTCACTGTTTTTAGGCGGTATGGTTGTTGCACTTGGCTACCTGTGCAAATGTCCGCTGATTTTACTGCCGGTCGGTATTGTTTATGTTTGCGAAACTATGAGTGATATTATTCAGATTGGATATTTCAAAATTACTCACGGTAAGCGTGTATTTAAAATGGCACCTATTCACCATCATTTTGAAATGTGTGGCTGGAAGGAAAAGAAAATCTGCATAGTTTTTTCACTTGTTAATGCAGTCGGCTGTGCAGTTGGATTATTAATTTTGTATTTTGGAGTTTATAATAGATAATAAATTTTTGAAAGGAGCATAGTATGCCTGAGAGAGCAGCTCGCAGCGGCGAGCAGAAAATAATTAAAGCAAAAAACAGAACAGGCATTTCTAAGGATCATTTTTTTGTAACAGGCAGTATCGATATTCCGTTTCTGGCATTGACTATTGCACTGCTTACAATAGGACTGATTATGCTTTTTTCTGCATCATATCCATTAGCATATTACAGATATAATCACGATTCGTATCATTATTTTACAAGGCAGTTTGTTTTTGCAGTAGTTGGATTAATTGCAATGGCAGTTATGTCAAAGGTTAATTACAAGTGGCTGAAGGTTGCAGTTGTTCCGCTTCTTGCAGTTACAATTCTGCTTCTGATCATTGTTCTTTTTTACCATACAAATATAGGCGGAGCAGATTATAGGGATTTCAAGCGCTCGATTGCCTTGCCCGGTGGTGTGACATTTCAGCCGTCTGATCTGGCGAAATTTACAATTATAATAACCTTTGCATCATATATATGTGATTATTACGGCAAAATGAAGAATTTCAAGTATGGTGTTATGTATCCGCTTGGAATAATCGTTGTTTTCTGCGGTCTGATTTTTCTTGAGCATCATATGTCATGCACAATTCTGATGTTTCTTATCGGTGCAACTATGATGTGGGTAGGCGGCAGTGACTGGAAGCTGTTTGCTTTTGGGCTGGCTGTACTTGTCCTTGTTGTATTTATAGTAATTACCATGCCGGATATGCTTGAAAATTATGCAGGTGACAGAGTTAAAGCGTGGTTAGATAAGGATTTTGACCCAAGAGGAGCACGCTGGCAGACAAATAATTCACTCTATGCAATCGGCTCAGGTGGATTGTTCGGTGTTGGTC
>JAIDEF010000030.1 GCA_029054965.1 Eubacterium sp. | reverse complement strand
CCGGTATCTGGCAAAAGTACAACAATTGTTTTTCCTTCATTCTCAGGTTTTTTTGCAAGCTCTTTTGCTGCCCAGAGTGCGGCACCGCTTGAAATACCTACAAGAACACCTTCCTGCTTAGCAAATGCTCTGCCGGTTGTAAAAGCATCATCATTTTCAACAGTGATAATTTCATCATAAATTGATGTATCAAGAGTTTTAGGTATAAAACCTGCACCAATGCCCTGAATTTTATGAGGGCCTGCCTCGCCTTTTGAAAGTACAGGTGATGTTGCAGGCTCGACTGCTGCAATCTTTACATCAGGATTCTGTTCCTTAAGATAAGCACCTGTACCTGAAAGCGTTCCGCCCGTGCCTACACCTGCTACAAAAATATCAACCTTACCCTCAGTATCCTTCCAGATTTCAGGACCTGTTGTTGCCTTGTGAGTTGCAGGATTTACAGGATTAACAAACTGACCGGCAATAAATGAATTAGGTATTTCCTCAGCAAGCTCCTCTGCTTTGGCAATTGCCCCCTTCATTCCTTTAGCACCATCAGTCAGCACAAGCTCAGCACCATAGGCTTTCATTAAATTGCGGCGCTCAACACTCATAGTTTCAGGCATAGTAATAATAATTCTGTAGCCTTTTACGGCTGCTATTGATGCAAGACCGATACCGGTATTACCGCTGGTTGGCTCGATAATTACAGAGCCTTCCTTAAGTAACCCCTCAGCCTCTGCATCTTCAATAATAGCTTTTGCTATTCTGTCCTTAACAGAGCCGGCAGGATTAAAATATTCAAGCTTAACAAGCACCTTTGCTTTTAAATTATTTTCTTTAACAAAATTGTTTGCTTCAACAAGTGGAGTATTACCAACAAGCTCTAATGCGGATTTATAAACTGACATAATATTTCCTCCTCAGATGATTGACTTAAATGCACTGTCTAAGTCTTCAATAATGTCATCAATATGTTCTGTACCTATTGAAAGTCTGATAGTATTTGGCTTAATATTCTGTTCCTCAAGCTCAGCAGCATTCAACTGGCTGTGAGTAGTAGTTGCAGGGTGAATAACAAGTGACTTTACATCTGCAACATTTGCAAGTATTGAGAAAATTTCAAGACTGTCAATGAATTTCTTAGCCTCTGACTCGCCACCCTTAATCTCAAAGGTGAAGATTGAGCCTGCTCCGCTTGGGAAATATTTATCATATAAATCCTTATAACGAGGATCAACGCTCGGATGATTAACTCTTTCAACGAGCGGATTATTAA
>JAIDEF010000003.1 GCA_029054965.1 Eubacterium sp. | reverse complement strand
CGCCGATATGCAAAAGCTTAATTCCGTGCTTAGAAAGCAGTTTTACAATCCCCTTTGTGTGACCCGGAACATCGGTCATTTTAGCTGCAACTGTTTTTCTGCCTCTTAATTTATCAAGCTCATCAACTATGGAAAGTCCGTAATCAAAGGTATCATAATCGAGCAGTTCAGAATGTGTTGTAAAAGGCATTGCGTGAGGTACAATATTTCCGTTTTTAATTGCAGTAACAAGCTTTTCTCTTTGTGTATTATCTGCATTATCCAGCATTTCCTTTAAAAGCCATGAGCCTGTTGTCCACACAAAATATTTTTTGTCAGGTGTGTTAACATTCTCGGCAAGGCTGATTGCATCAGGTATAAAGGAATTCAAATATTTTTGCCTGATATTTTCAGCATAGTCGGTAAATCCTAAATCAAGATGTGTTTTTGATACAACAAATACCTTTTTCATATGCATCTCCTTTTATTCAGGAATAAAGTTCTCCGGTCTGAACATTAAATTTCAATTTGTAATCAATTCCGTTTTCAGTATATTCTGCTTCTATAATATCATTTTGTATAAACCCGGCACGATTGATTTTAATATCCTTTGGGGCAAATGTTTCGTTTAAAACCTTAAGCTGAGCATTGTTATATTCATCAATATTATCTGAAATAAACAGAAGGCTGCCGAAAACAGAATTGATTTTTGCAAGCAGCTTTCTTTGCTCAAAATCAGTTTTTATATTCTTATCACGCAGAAGGAACACGTCGGGATCATTCATCCACGCTCTGCCGTCAAGGTGACGTCTGAATATAGTATTACATACAGCATGAGGTGTAGACACCTCTTCACGGATTGCGTGCTTTCTCGGATTCCATCCAAGTGAAATATCAGAACCTATGCGGCAGTAATCAACCTTGCCGAAAGCAGGCATAAGCGGAACACCGCAGCCTAAAATCAGCTTATCCCCGCAGCATTCACGAAGTAAATCCATTGCATCACACATTATCTCACCGCGTGATTTATTATGCATAGGCAGAACACAGGCACCATAAAGGAAATCAAGCTTTACTAAATCATATCCCCAGTCATTCAGCACAACATCAAAAACCTTTTTTAAATATGCACGAACATCAGGATTATAAATATCAAGGGAATAAAATCCGCCCCAGTTGTGACCTGTTTTGTATGGCTTCCCATTCTCATCTTTGATAAACCAATCCTTGTGCTCTTTATAAAGTTTTGATGATATAGTACCTGCAAATGGAGCAAGCCACAAGCCAGCGAGCATACCGTTTTTATGAATGTTATCTGCAAGACTTTTCATTCCCCTTGGGAATTTCTTTTTATCTGTATCGAGCCAGTCACCGATTGCATTCTGATAACCATCATCAATCTGAAAACAATCTATCTTTGTATCCAGCTTTGAAATGCTGTTTAAATCACGCAAAACAACTTTCTCGTTTACATTACCATAGTAATTATACCAAGTGGTGTAGCCTGTTCTGCTTTTATTTTCACGACACTCAACACCCATCTGCTCAAAATACAAATCAAAAGCTTTATCATATTCATCACTAATAAATGTAAATGACAAGAGCTCAGCTTCATTACTATAGGTTACACCTTCTAAATCCTTGCTGATAAATATACAATCCTTTTTAACATCAAAGGTTATAATTGTATATCCGCATCTTTCATTTAAAGAGCCGAAAAGGTCAACCTTATTTCCGTTTCTTACATAGGCATAGGACCAGCCGTAAAAAATACCGCTCTGTCTTGGAAATTTATGAAAAAGGCTGTCGCCTGATTTGCTGAAGCCAATGTGTTTAAGCGGTGATTTGGTAACTAAAAATTCAGTCAGCTTTGACAGCTCCTGCATCTGTCCGTCAGGCTCATATTCCAAGCTGTCAGTCCAGCTTTGATAACCGTTTACAAAAATTCTGTTATCAGCTTTAAAATGGTAAGGATATTTAACAGAAAATTCGGTAATCTTGATTTCTGTTTTTGGATTAATGCTTACATTTAATTTTCTGTCTGCATTTTTTACATTCAATGTAAAATGCTCTGTATAAACAGAATGGGCGGTAAACTGCTTTCCTTCTGCCTCATATTTTAGCTTAAATGATATATTCATAAGGTTTCTCTCTTTCATCATTATTGATTATTAATCGTTACACAGTTTTCACTTTCCTTGCCCCAACTGTCAACAGCATAAATTTTGTAATTATGGAGTTTGCCGTCATCTTCAAGCTCAAGCTTTACTGTATTTTTCATATTGTCAATACCATTATAAAAATCGCTGAAAAAGTATTTTGTTTTCTTGTCATCAATTACAACCTTGTAGGAATGAACAAAATCATCATCTGTGCCTGCTTCAAAGGATAAAACAGTCTTGTCATCATTTGTTGTTACCGTTCCCTCAGTGCTGTTGATAACAGGCGCTTTATTTTCTGCTTTTCTTATATCAAAAGCATACTTTCCGTTATTTTCATATGGGAGTGAAAAACTCCAGACCATATCCTGTTTTTCCTCATAACCCATATTACCATCTGCAAAGTTTATACGGTGAATATCAATAGCTTTGTCAGAGAGCTCCATAATATACCCCATAGGAGTAGACTCAGAATTCGGAGGAATTGTTCCGTTTTCCTTGCCCTGCTCAAGCTCTGTATAGGAAAGGGACTGCGTATTGATAACAGTGTATTCACCCTGCCATATTGAACGCTCGTCAAGAAGTGAATAGTGCACATGACCGCTGAAATCAATTACATTCGGATATTTTGATAAAACATTATTAAGGGTCTTATCTCCCCAATCCTCACTGCCATAGCTTGTGTTTTTTGGCTGATTGTGCGTCATAACAAAAATAGGTTTTCCATCCGAGTCGGCACTTGCTTTTTCAAGCTCCTTATCAAGCCACTTGGCAGTTATTCTGTAACCGCTCGTCATACTGCCATAGTTAGGTGATGCACCAATAAAATGATAACCATTTACAACATAATGCGTCCATGGTGACTGACCGATAACATCCTCAAAGGCTTTAATATGATTAATTGCGGTAAATACATTTTTGTTCCAATAATCATGATTACCCATTATTGTCTGAACTATCGGCTTATCATCGCCGAACACCTCGTCAATTGCATCAACATAGGTCTGAAATGCAAAGCGAGTACCAAGATCACCTATATCACCCGGGAACAAAATCATATCAACATTATTGTTTTTTAAAACATTCAATGTTTTTTTCAGGTTTTGTATATGGGTATTATAATTTTGAGAATCCTTTTCAGGCTCCATTTTCAAATCGTTTTCAGTCGGGGCAAGCTGTGTGTCCGAAATAACAGCAACCTTGAATGAAGCATTTTCAGTTTCAAACGACTGAATCTCTGTTTCGCCAATTAAATTTTTATATTCATAGCCGGCAAAACAAGCAAATGCAATACCAATCACCAATAC